>JAYWAR010000424.1:0-9262 GCA_043782285.1 Akkermansiaceae bacterium
CCTTCTGCGAGGCAATGGCCACCGACTTGGTATTCAAAGCCGCTCATGCACTCGGCGAAGTATTTACCCTGCCAGTTCTTGTCGGGGAGCGGCCATAGATTGCCATCATTCGGAAAGGTGCAGACGAGCAATCCCGCTTCACCGGCTTTTTGATAAATCCGTCCTTGGGTGAAACCGGTCGAAGAAAGGAAATTGGTCAGATTGTGGGAATAATTAAACCGCCAGATGCTGCGGAGAGCGGCACGGCCTTGGGTGGCGTCGGTCACTCGTTCTAGTCCGATCATCTGGCTGTAAAAGCCCCCCATCACTTGGTCGATGTAACAACCTTCCGCGTGGCCAAGGACTCCGATGTTAGAAGCCATCAACTGGGTGTAGTAGCCCTCACCGTAGTCCGGGGTGCTGACAAAGCGCTCGGACAAGCGCGCCATCGCAGCGGTCGCGAGGGTGTTGCAGGTGGCAGAATATGCCGTGTTGCCCATGGCAGTCGCCATTTCGCGGCCGGCTTTGAGCGCAGCGGCGTAGAGCCCAATGTGGGCTGGCACGCGGCCATACCAATCCGCATCAAGGGTGTTGTGTTGACGGGCTTCACTGACGCCATCGTTGTTGCCATCCTCGGCGATCAGGAAATCGAGGGTTTTTTTAATGTTCGCCCAGTTGGTGGTAAGGAAGGTGGAATTGGCACTGCCGAGGTGCTCACGGTAGCAGCGGAGGACCACGCCGCACTGGCCGTCCCACGCCCAGTCGGTGTTGTATTCACCCCGAAATTTTACCGAGCCGTCGCTTTGAAGGGCGATGGCAGTGTTGAGATCCACATTTTGCCGCAGCCCGCGTTCGATGTCAGGAAATAACCGGGCGATCGTTTGAGCATAATACCAAACATGGCCGCAGGTACCTTCGCAGCAATTCACACCCTCGGTACCATAAAAGCGGCCACCGCTGAACAAAAAACAATTGGCCGTGGCTAAAGTACATGAGGTGGCCAGTGCGCGGTCCAGCAACCAATGGGGCAGAGAGGAGTCTTTCCATGTGTCCACCCACAGCCGGGTGTCGCCAGCGAGGCGGGTAAAATTCGCCGACACATAATCGGCGACCGCGAAGGCATCGGTGAAGCGGCTGAAGTATTCGCGACGGGTGCCGGGCAGGCCACTTGGGAGATTGGCGAAATGCCAAGCCACCACGAATCGCACAGTGGCAGTGGCTCCGGGCGCAAGCGTCAGGGTGCGACCGATGCCGCCGGTATCGGCAGACTTCCCGGCAAGCCAGGGTTGTGCGATCGAGAGATTATCGGCTGCGGAAACTCGTCCGCTGGCAACTCCGAGCTCGGCGATGCCGATCGTGCCGTAATCCACGACGGTGCTAAAATTACTGACCGA
Source organism: Akkermansiaceae bacterium (assembly GCA_043782285.1). Taxonomy (GTDB): domain Bacteria; phylum Verrucomicrobiota; class Verrucomicrobiia; order Verrucomicrobiales; family Akkermansiaceae; genus Luteolibacter. Next base: position 1,374 of record JAYWAR010000424.1, read on the forward strand.
GGAAGGCGCGACCGGATGGGTACTGAAGACAATTTGATCGATGCCGACATTTCCCCACCCGCCCGTACCGAGATCTTCGACAGAAATTTTGACCGCTTGACCACGGAGATCGCGGACGTCGAAGGTGCGCCAAGTCATGGAGCTGGTGCTATTGCCTGTCTGGATCCGGACTTCACTACCATCAGAGGCTTTAAGCAGCCGGACCCGCTCGAGCGCAGAATTACTACCGCCACCCTGCAGGAAATGAATGTAGCCATAGGTGACGATAAAATCGGGACTGACCAAAGTACCAACCGGAACGTCCTTACCGGCAGTGGAGGTGCCGGGAGCACTGGCATGAGAATTTACCACCCGAGTGCCCAGGCCTTTAACGTCGCCCTGATAGGATGGGACATCCGTGATCAAAATCGGGCCGCTGCCAAATGCCGTCCCAGTGGTAGTCCAAGGCGCATAGGCAATGCGCTCGAAGTCATCATAAACCACATATTCTGGAGCAAGCTGTTTGTCGCTGAAACAAACGTGATCGAAATCGAGCTGCCCCCAAGAGCTGCTGGTGAGGTCTTCAACGACAATTTTCACCGAGCGGCCAATCAAGGCGGTAACATCCCAGACTTGCCATTTCATGGTATTGGCGTTGACGGTATTGATGGTGATCCTCAGTTGAGCACCGCTAACGGCATCCACCAGCCTCACTTGAATGCCGCTCACCGCACCGCCGCCGAGTAGGAAATGGATGTAGTTCTTACCAAGGGTGAATGCGGGACTGGTAAGCGTGCCGGTAGCTCCGTCGCCGCCCGAAGCAAGGTAGGTGCTGACAATTTTACCACCGACGCCCCGGACATCTCGGAGATCAGAGATCGCATTCGTGGGTGACGGGACTGGCACAGGGCCGCTACCAAAGGCGGTCCCGGTGACCGTCCATAGTGCATAGGTCGCATCCTCGAAACTGGCGAAAACCGTGTAGTCGGAGGCGTAGGTGTAAGGCGGAATGGCCGTGCCATCGGCGCGGCACTCGAGAAATGCGCAACCGCTGCCGTCACGGATCTGGTTGACGCGCGTCATGCCCACCGGCAGACCGGTATCGAGCAGCACCGGATTTTGCATCCAGCCGAGCACAGTTGCATCGACTGCGACAGAACCGGGATTGGTAAGGGTGTATTCCATCACCGTGGCCGGCAAGCTAGAGTCCGGCGTGTTGAGCGGAATAAAAATTGGATGCGCACACAACTCGACGCTCAGCGGACAAGTGACATCGTTGTAACTGACCCGCGCCAGTGGATAACTTCCACGGAAGGAAATATCAGAAAAGCCTTTTTGATCGAGGGTTTTGACCACCGTCGTGCCATTCTTAACCGTCCGTAGCACGAACCCTTGATCCAAGGGAAACGGCTTTTCATCGATTGGCGGAGTGGCATTCCAGACATCAATCGGGGCAAAGTAGTTCGCCCCGTCATTGCAATTTCGATAACCCGAATTAATGGAATTTGGGTGAGCGTAATAGCGAGACCGTGGCCGGATGCCCTCGCCGCTCTTGTGCCAGACGTCCCACAACCACAAGCGACCGTCTCCGCCGAGATAAAGCGTGCCACAAGCGATCCCACCTACTGGCATCCCGATGTAACGGAGCTGGTTCGCCGCCTTGGTGAAGGTCGGTTCGCTGGCTTCGCGAACGCGCAGGGAGGCCAGCCAAGTCAAATCGATCCCCTTCGCCGCTGCCGTTGCACCTTCCGGGACGATGCTGCGATATAAACTTCCTTGGGTTCCATAAGCCAAACTGGTGGATGGCCGACCCCATGCTGCGGCGAAGGCAGCGCTGCCTAAACTCAATTTTAAGAAATGGCGACGGTCGAGAGATGTGGCTGACATGCGGGTTGTAATTTCTCAGGGTGAAAAAGGGATGAATTCGGTGAGTCCAAATGCGACTCAATCTTCGGAGCGATTGAGCCAAAATTTGGAAATGATCCGCTCAAAGTCTTGGGTTTTTTTGAGAATCGGTAAAATTCTAAGCTTTTAGGAATCGCAAACGTTGGGTCTTAACAAAAGTCACCGAGGGTTTTTGGTTTTAAATCAAAATTTCAAAGGTCTTTAAAATAATGATTCAAATTCTAAAATTATTTTTGAGTTCTACAAACTTAATTTTCCGATGAACAAAGCGGACGGTTTGGACCTAAGCCGCATTCGCCTCATCGAGAAGATTCAGCCAAGCCACCATGGTTGAGTGCAAAATGCGATTCCACTCATCGCGCTGCCCTGAGATTCACTGGACTCCTTCTTGCCGCTTGCCCAAGGTCCACGGATGAAACGTCTTTTTCTTCTCGACGGGATGGCCCTAGTTTATCGGGCCCATTTTGCTTTTATTCAGAATCCCATCCGCAACTCGAAGGGAATCAACACTTCTGCGCTCTACGGATTCATCAACACCTTGCTCTCAATCCTCGAAAAAGAAAACCCCACTCACCTTGGCGTCGCTTTCGATACCTCCGCACCGACCCCACGGCATTTGCGTTTTCCCGCTTACAAGGCCCAGCGCGATGCCATGCCCGAAGAACTCGCCGCCGCGATTCCCCATGTCAAAAATCTCTGCCGTGCGTTCCAAATTCCGGTGCTAGAGTTAGATGGTTTCGAGGCTGACGACATCATCGGCACGCTGGTAAAACGTGCGGAGCTCGCGGAATTCGAATCCTTCATGGTCACTCCTGACAAGGACTTCGCCCAACTGATTTCCGCCACCACTTTGATGTGGAAACCCGGGCGCAAGGGCTCCGACCACGAAGTCATCGATCTTCCTACCATGCTCAAAAACTGGGAAATCGAGCGACCGGCGCAAGTCATCGACATTCTCGGGCTATGGGGCGACGTCGCCGATAACATTCCCGGCATCCCCGGCATCGGTGAAAAAACCGCCAAAAAACTCATCGCTGAGTTTGGCTCGATCGAAAATCTAATCACCAATGCCTCGAAGCTCAAAGGCAAGCAAAAGGAGAATGTGGAAGCTTTCGCAGACCAAGCGCGACTTTCCAAGGAGCTCGCCACCATCATTCTTGACGTCCCGATCGCCGTCACTTGGGAGGATCTCATGCTGTCGCCACGCGACGAAGAATCCTTAAAAGCACTGTTCAATGAATTTGAATTCCGCACCCTCACCAAACGACTTTTCCCAACCGCCACAGTAAACTCGGAATCGATTGCCACAGAACCTGCTACTCATGAGCCAACGATTTTCGAAACCTACAAAACCATCCGAGACGTCGATCACCACTATCATCTCGCTGATACTCCCGCACTCCAAGCCCAACTCTTCACCGAACTCGCGTTACAAGATTCTTTCTGTTTCGACATCGAAACCACTGGCCTCGACCGCTTTAGCTCCAAGCTGCTCGGCATCGCTTTTTCCTGGCAAGCGCACACCGCCTGGTATCTCCCGATTCAAGATCTCACTCTCCAAATTTCGGCACTCAAATCGATCCTCACCTCGCCCGCAGAAAAAATTGGCCACAACCTCAAGTTCGACCTCTCAATTCTCCTCAACCACGGAATCGAAGTCACTGGCCCATTTTTTGACACCCTGCTCGCCGACACTCTCGTCGCACCCGAGCGTCGCCACTCGATGGACTATCTCTCAGAAATTTTGTTAGGCTATACCCCGGTCAAACTAGCAGATATCTCGCAACCAAGTGCTCAGCCCGAAGCGTCCGCCGGCCTCGATCTTTTTGCCCATGCAGAAAAATCCAAGGCATCCAAAAACCTCGACATCCGGGCCATTCCACTCGCGATCCTCGCAGAATACGCCGCCGAAGATGCCGACATCACCTTCCAGCTTGCCCAGAAACTTCGTCCCCTACTCCAAACATCCGCCCAAGCCACCATTCTCCAACAGATCGAAGGCCCGCTGCTCCCCGTATTGGTCGCGATGGAAATGGAAGGCATCGAAATTGATCCCGCCGCACTCGGGATCATCGGCGATGAGCTGCAAATCCAGATCGACGAACTGGTCAAATCGATCCACCACCACGCAGACCGCTCGTTCAATATTGCTTCACCTAAGCAGTTGGGTGAAATTCTGTTTGATCAACTCGGACTTGCCGACAAAGCCAAGAAAACCAAAACAGGCCAATATAAAACCGACGAGCAAACCCTCGCCACCCTCGAAGGCAAGCACCCGATCATCAGCGAGATCCTCGCCTATCGGGAAGCGAGTAAGCTGAAATCCACCTACCTCGACGCCCTTCCCACTCACATCGTCGCTTCAACCGGAAGGATTCACACCCATTTCCATCAACTCGTCGCCGCCACCGGTCGGCTCGCCTCCTCGGATCCCAATCTCCAAAACATCCCCGTCCGCTCAGCCGCAGGTCGTAAAATTCGGATGGCTTTTGTGCCGAGAAGCTCGCCCATTTCGAATCAATCCTTTGAGATTCTCAGTTGCGACTACTCGCAGATTGAGCTGCGAGTGATGGCAGCACTCTCGCAGGATGCCACCATGATTGAGGCTTTCCAAAATGGTGCCGACATCCACACCATCACCGCCGCCAAAGTCTTCGCCACTCCCCCCGAGCAAGTGAGCTCCGAGATGCGGCGGACTGCGAAAATGGTCAATTTTGGAATCATCTACGGCATCTCCGCCTTCGGTCTCAGCCAGCGCCTTGCAATTCCGCGGACGGAAGCGGCGAGCATCATCGAAGCCTATTTTCGCGAATACCCCGCCATCCGCGAGTTTATGGATCGCAGCATCAACGACGCCCGTGAATCCGGCTACGTCGAGACCCTCTGTGGCCGTCGTCGCTACTTTCCCGACCTCCAATCCAACAATCAAAACCTCCGGGGCAACGCCGAGCGCGCCGCGATCAATACCCCGATCCAAGGCAGCGCTGCCGACATGATCAAACTTGCAATGGTCCGGATTGACTCATTACTACGGGAACAACCGTATCAAACGAAAATGCTGCTGCAAGTCCACGACGAACTGGTGTTTGACTTGGCGCTAGACGAACGTGAGGAACTCATCCCCAAAATTCTCACGGTGATGAAGACCGCCTTGCCGCTGCCTCACGGAGTTCCGATTGAAGTCAGCGCCGGCACCGGCCCTAACTGGTTAGCCGCCCACTGAGCCGGCTTGCCCTAATGATCGATATTTTTGGTGGAGGCGTTGCCAGTAATCTTTCCAATAAAGATCATAGTAGTCTTGAGCAGCTTGGTCGATGTGTTCAAGTTTCACCACCTTGGGCGCAGTGCTAGGATCATACCCCTTGAGGTGATCACTGCCTGCGCGGGTGCGAGGTGAAACAAAACGCCACGACGAGTCACCCAGCACATCTGCACACAGTTTCGCAACCCGCGGATCATATTTCTTCAACTGATCGCGGGTATGAATGTGATTGTGATCGTGGTCCATCGTCCGATTGGTGTCGAACCAGTCCTGCACACTCTCCGCCCAGTATTCCGCACTGTTAAGTGCCGCATAGCATTGTTTTTGCCCACCGAAGACGATGAGGACCTTGTCATCCTTGGTGACCTGAACATCGGCGGGCGCGGGCTTGCCATTGACTAGGATGTCGCCTCCATCCAAGCACTGCTTCAGGAAATCGCGTTTTTCAGCGGGAAAAGATTTCTCCAGAGCCTCCAACAAGCTGACAGGCGTTGCACTGCTGACCCGCCGAAATCTCTGAGCGGCATAACCATCGTTATAAATTCCTTTTTCGCGGGCCTTCTTAAACGCAATTTTCAGTCGCTGGTGTAGGTTTTTGTCAAAACCCGCACCGTCGATGACATGGCCGAATTCATGGATCAAGATACTCTCGAACTGCATGCCACCTTCGTACTCCATCACATCCTCCTCGGAAAAAAGAAAGGTCGGCCGACCCTCTTTTTCCGTGAGAAACCCGCGACTGCGCCAATTGTAAAAATCAAGTTCCTTGCCGGTTTTGTCCGAGGGAAACTGCGGCATCTCGGACACCATTTCGGCATGACCCACAAGCGTGCATAGCACTTTTTTGTCACGAATGCGTTGGGCAATCTTCGGCTGAAGACGGCTCATGACCTTGTCAAACTGATAGGCGGCTTCCAGATGAGCAAAGTCCGCCACCTTGTCCGAAGTGGCGATGAGGATGCCCTGAACTTGAGTACACTTTTTATAAAATGCAGGATCCAACTTGTATTCAGCAGCGATCTCCGGAGACAGCGGCTTGACCCAGAAAACCGCATCCGCCGCGCCGAGTGATGAAATGGTGGCCGCGAACAGAATGGGTAGGTGAAAACTGAAAAATCGGGTGGTCGTAAATCGGCGCATTTTGATCATTGGGGATGGCATTTTAACACTCCTCGCGAAGTGATGCTTTCAATATGCTTCAGCTAGGGAAAATGTCACGTTGTGTGTTTCCGTCATTTCCCCAAAATTGCTGGGGCGAATTTCGCAGGCCACATTTCTCGCTTTGAATCAAGAGCTTCAATCGATGATTGAAGGCCACAAGCTCACAATTTCGCCATAAAATTGCTTGTTGCGAGCTTGATGGCGTGGCACCGATTAATCGCCAGTACCGCCATGGATTCCACTTCCTCACTCGACCTCGCCATCATCGGCGGCGGCGCATCCGGTTTTTTCACCGCGCTACAATATGCCGAAATGGCCCCAACCAAACGCGTCACAATTTTCGAGAAAAGCGCCCATTTTTTGCAAAAAGTCCGGATTTCAGGGGGTGGCCGCTGCAATGTCACCCATGCTTGTTTCGAGCCACGTGAGCTGGCGAAAAACTATCCCCGCGGCTCGCGCGAGTTACTCGCCGCATTTCACCGTTGGCAAGCGTCAGATACCGTCGAGTGGTTCGCTCGTTTTGGGGTTACCCTCAAAGCCGAGCCCGACGGGCGGATGTTTCCCGATACCGATTGTTCCGACACCATTATCCAGTGTTTTTTGGGGCGCGCCCGCGAACTTCAAATCCCGCTCTTGCCAAATCAAGCACTGCTTGGCATCGAGCGGCTCGCCAATGGCGAGTTTTCCCTCCAGTTTGAAAATAGCAAACCCCCGATCCTCGCCCGCAAAGTCTGTATTGCAGCCGGCTCGCTGAAGGCCAGCCCGCTCCTCAGCCAGCTCAAAAAACTGGAGCAGCCGATTGAGCCCTTAGTTCCCTCGCTTTTCGCCTTCAATGTAGCGGATCCCCGGATCAGCGATTTAGCCGGAGTTTCCCACCCACAAGTCGCAATCCGCCGTGATGGGCCTCACCCCGCCCAACGTGGCCCCCTGCTAATCACCCACCGCGGATTCAGTGGCCCAGCAGTGCTACGGCTCTCGGCCTGGGAAGCGCGAACCTTAGCCGCCACCGACCACCATTTCCCGTTCGTCATCGATTGGCTGCCCGAGCTCAGCAACGAAGCCCTCAAAGCACGCTTCGCCGACATCCGTCAAACCCAAGGCGCGAAATTGGTTCGAAATACCCCAATTCAACCGATTCCACGGCGGCTGTGGGAGCGGATCGTCGCTTGCAGTGAAATTGAGGATCAGATGACTTGGGGCCATTTGCCCAAAACTGCCAGCCTCCGATTGCTGGAAGGCTTGAAATCTGCCCGTTACCAAGCTGTCGGTAAAACCACCAATAAAGACGAATTCGTCACCGCAGGCGGGATTGAACGCCCCAGTCTCGACTTTCGAACGATGGAAAGCCGAGCCACTCCCGGCCTCTACTTTGTCGGCGAGTGCATCGACATCGACGGAATCACTGGCGGCTTTAACTTTCAAGCCGCTTGGACCACCGCCCACATCGCGGCTACCGCGCTCGCGAAATAACGGACCGCCAGATTACTCGCCGGTTTTCTTAAGTGGACTCTGAACGCGATAACCCTCGTCATGAGCAACGTAGCCAGCCGCAGCACCAAGCGCCAACGGGATGCAAGAGCTC
>JAYWAR010000425.1:0-3343 GCA_043782285.1 Akkermansiaceae bacterium
GGCATTTCAACTTATCGCGATGGGATTGCCTTTGCGATTCTCATTATCATTCTAATTTTCAAACCTACCGGTTTGCTTGGCTCAAAACAGATCGAAAAAGTCTAAGATCTAAATTTTAAAGATGTTTCGTATTACCAAAGATCCGCGTATTCTGCTCCTTATTGCCGTGGTGATTGCGGTGGCGGTGGGCATGGGTGCAGGCCAAATGAATCCCTATTATAGCGGCGTGGTCATCGATATTGGGATCGCAATCATTCTTGCAGTTAGTCTGAATTTGATCAATGGCCACACCGGTCAATTCAGCTTAGGACACGCAGGATTCATGGCGGTAGGAGCATACGTCTCAGCCATGATCACACTCGCGTTGCAAAAGAATTTAGGGGCGGCGGTGTTGCCTTGGGCTTTTGTTCCTGCATTGTTCGCTGGTGGCGGAGTTGCGGCTCTCGCCGGATGGTTGGTTGGGATGCCTTCGTTGCGGTTGAAGGGAGATTACCTTGCCATCGTCACTTTGGGTTTTGGTGAAATTATCCGAGTGATTTTTCAGAATGTCGAAGCTGCCGGTGCTGCCAGTGGCTTGAGTGGTATCCCTCGGCTTACCGGTCTTACAGGGACTTTTGCGCTCGCTGCGCTCACGGTATATGTCGTCGCTTGTTTGGTGAACTCGACTTATGGTCGCGGCTTCATCGCGGTGCATGACGATGAGGTGGCCGCTAGCTCGATGGGCCTGAACCCGACTCGTTACAAAGTTACTGCGTTTGTCATAGGTGCATTTTTTGCCGGGATCGCGGGCGGGTTATTCGCTCATCATAAAACCTCCATCACGCCGCAGGTATTTGACTTCATGAAAAGCTTTGAAGTCGTTGTGATGGTGATTCTGGGCGGGATGGGCCGGACTGCCGGGGTAATTCTTGCGGCGATTTTACTCACCCTTGCTCCTGAATTTCTCCGCGCGGTGGCAGAATATCGGATGATCATTTATGCCTTACTTATCATTTTCATGATGCTCGCTCGGCCCCAAGGACTGTTCAATTTCGAGCGGAAAAAGAAACCTCTCGCGCCCTAACAATCATGAGCGCACCCTTGCTGGAACTTGAAAATATTACGATTCGCTTTGGTGGATTGACCGCCGTCAGTGAGGTGAGCTTGCGTGTTGGCGCGGGCGAGTTGATCGGGTTGATTGGTCCTAACGGCGCGGGGAAGACCACGGTTTTTAATATGATTACCGGTGTCTATCAACCAAGCGCTGGCAAGATCACTTTCGCTGGGAAATCGACTGTTGGCCGCCGACCGCATGATCTTACCAAAAGTGGAATGGCGAGAACTTTTCAAAACATCCGGCTGTTTGGTTCGATGAGTGTTTTTGATAACGTGAGAGTCGCCACTCAGCTTCATCGGGTGCATGGCATCGGTCAGGCTTTGTGGCGTGGTCATTCTCATCGAGCGAGCGAGAAAGAAGTCGAGGCGCGAGTGCTCGATTTACTGGAGGTTTTTTCGTTACAAGACTTTCGGAATGAGTCCGCTAAAAGTTTACCTTATGGCGGCCAGCGGCGTTTGGAAATCGTCCGAGCACTGGCGACTCAGCCTAAGCTGCTACTGCTCGACGAGCCTGCTGCTGGAATGAATCCTTCGGAGAAGGATGATCTCATGCACCTCATCGAGTTCATTCGTCAGCGTTTTGGGATGGCAATCTTGCTCGTCGAGCATGATATGAAGGTGGTGATGGGGATTTGCGAGCGAATCGCTGTACTCGAATACGGTATCAAGATCGCTGAAGGGACCCCCAAAGAAATCCAGTGTCACCCGAAAGTACTCGAAGCTTACCTTGGAGCAACTGCAGTTTGAAACATTTCCGAACGGCAAATCGACAAAACTATCGGAGATATCAAATTTCTATGCGTTTCAAAAAACTTGTCCTAAAATTCACGGAATAGGTAAAATCTAACTTTCATATGTTATCTGTCGAAAATCTGCATGTCTCCTATGGTGCGATCAAAGCGCTTCATGGAATTAGCCTCAAGGTGCCGCAAGGCAGTATTGTGACGTTGATCGGTGCGAATGGCGCGGGTAAATCGACCACACTTCGGGCAATTTCTGGGCTGGTGAAGGCGACCACTGGCACGATTCGATATGACGACCAGGAAATGTCAAAGCTTGCAGCGCATCAAATCGTTAGCCGGGGACTTTGCCATGTGCCAGAAGGACGCATGATTTTTTCGAACCTCACGGTGATGGAAAACCTTAAAATGGGTGCGTATCTGCAACGTGACAAGAAGTGGATTGCCTCACAGATCGACTACGTTTTTGGGCTATTTCCCCGGCTTAAAGAACGCGAACAGCAGTCCGCCGGGACGCTTTCTGGGGGTGAACAACAGATGCTTGCTATCGGCAGGGCACTGCTCAGTAGGCCGAAATTTTTGATGCTCGATGAGCCATCACTGGGGATTGCACCGCTGTTGGTGAAGACGATTTTCGAGCGCATTGTGGAAATCAACCGCGAACAAGGGCTAACTATTTTACTGGTTGAGCAAAATGCCAATCTTGCACTTGATATCTCTAGCTATGCTTATGTTCTCGAAACTGGCAGAATTTTGCTTGAGGGGCCATCCGCCCAAGTAAAAGCCGACCCTCAAGTGCAAGCTGCATATCTCGGGGCCTAAGCGGCGGCAAATTTTTGGGAAAGTGGGGCGATTTCAGATTCGGGAAATCCCTCATCGGGAGTAAATGATTGATGGCAAATCATCAGACTGGAAACTTAGTTGCTCACGGCATTTCCCTACGCCTTCCTCGAAGCCTCCGGCGATAAGAAGACTACCCTCAAGTGCTTCCGGGCCGAGGGTAAAGTCAGTTCTAACCCGTCTGATTTTCCAGGCGGCGTCCTCTAGCGGAATACCTTCCCGGTCCCCAAGCTTGCGGTGCAGAACAAGATCGACCTCATCCGTTGCGCGGAGGGCATCCTGCTGGCCCGCGAGGCCCATTTCCTCGCGACCATCGCCGAGCTCTACGATCCCGCAAAAAAATGCCCGCCAAGCTCCGCGAAGCCCACGAGCGCAACTGAGGAAGAACCATTAGCATGTGTGCAATGAAAGTAAGGATGTCCCGCAAGATGGCAGGGAAGTCTTTGAGTCAGGACGACGTCCCGGAACAGCGGCGGGTGCCGCACACCCAGAGGACGCGCAAGGATCTGACGCTATCACGAACCTGTGGTAGGGAAAGCTCCAGAGCTCCGATGCCGGTTTGGAAATTACGGGGCTTGAATCCGTTGGCGTAGCCGTTGCGTTCGGCTCCGCGCTGGTAAGGGGCGGCTCCGATGTGCTTTTCGCGTTCGAGTAGCATGGCTGCGTTC
>JAYWAR010000426.1:0-3338 GCA_043782285.1 Akkermansiaceae bacterium
TCGGTCTGAACATCCGCACTCGTAACATCGATCAACACCCGAGTCGGCGGAGCCGTAACCACCGTCTTCGCCGCAGTTCCAGCCGCGATGTTTCCATGAGATGACCACATCGCGATATCCCCACCGCGAAGAGTGAAAATCCGTGCTTGGCCGATCGAAACATCATCATTCGTGAAGGTCGAAATCGCGCCTCCATACTCGGTCACAATCCCCGGAGGCGTGAGCGGATTACCGAAAATCGCACTCGCCATCGTAATTCCACCACCCGGTACCGCGAGGCTGATCGAGCCACCTGAAGTGGTCCGAATCTCGCGAGCCCTGGTGAAAATTTCGCCAACCGCTTGATCCTTGCCAAATAGTTTGACAACCGCCTGATTCCCCTTGTCGTAATTCCCCTGATCCACCGCCGTCCGCCCGCTATCACGCAATATCTTATAGAATACTTCCAAGGTCACAATCGCTCGTTCTTCATGGTTCAACTCGGAGAGTTTGCGCGTAATCGCGCGTTTCTTAAGATATGCCGAATCTTGGATCTCGTCCTCCTTAAGGTATTTGGCAATGAAACCATCTATCTCAAGTGCACTTGCCGCTAGACCACCTGCTGGCCCCGCATGATCAACCGCAGAAACGCCAGCCAAAGCGATAATATCCGCTCCCCCAAATGCTAAGTTCGGATTTCGAGTATTACCAATGCTGGTAATTCCCACACCGGTACCATCGGTGAAGTTAGCTCCTGTCCCCAAATCAAGATCACGCCCGCTGAAAACTTCCAACACTCCAGGACCATTGATTTGAACATCTCCGGCCATCGCGCTGCTACTGCTGCCAACGACCGTGCCACGCTCGATATCTCCAACAGCATTCCCTCGAATTAGATTGTTGGCTAACGCTCGAATCACTGAATTTTCGTTAAACGGTGTGAGATCCCTACCGGCAGAAACTAAGCTCACATCATTTGCTGAAACATTTTGCAGATAAAATGCAATATCTGTGACATCACGCTGCGCCATGATCCGCGTCACCTTCGGCGAAAAAAGCGTCAGCCCGGTAATATCGCCACCCGTAGCATAAAGACGAACCGGATTTACATCCCCCACATGCAACACCCCAGAAGCATGCAGCGCCTGTTTCACCGCACCAGTCGCTGCGACGCCGCTCGAAGAAGCCGTCTCTCTCAGCGCTAAATTAACATTCTGTAAAGCATCAACCTTGCTCTGTACCGCATCAGAACGTGTCCGACCGACGAAACTCTGATAGGCCAACGGCGAACCAACTCCAGGCAGAGATTCAACCGCGGCATCAGAAATATTGATACTTGATGACGTCCACACTTGAGTAATCTTTCCATTCACCGTGCCCGGACCCGTGTTTTGCAAGCCCACGATATTCCCAGCCGCCATCAACTCGAAATTTCCTGTAGCGGATGGCGCTAAAGTCCAACTCCCCACCAGATTTAAATCTCCGCCTAACGCGACGCTACTCAAATTCGGAGCACTGAGTTTCAAGATACTCCCGAAACTTGCTAAATCCATTTCTGACAACCGCAGCCATGGCTGATAGTTTGAAGCATTGAATAACGACGTATCGCCACTAAATAAGTTTTGTGAGCTTAACCACACGCTAAGAATCGAGCTCGAAGAAGCTTGACCGGGCAATGTAACTTCCGCGCGATGAGTCACATCACCCCCATAAGAAACCACCGTAGCCCCAGCATTTGCCGAATAAGTATTGAAATAAGTCTTATACCAGAACTTATTATTAATTCCTTGCGGCAGGATAAATGCATTACTAACGGGCCCCAATAAAACATCGCCGCGCGCAGCGACTTCGAATTGGGATTTACCGACAAAAAGCGTGGTGGGTAGCCAGGTCAACGGGTCGAGCAACGCAGAACCGTTTAAAATTCCCAGTGAAGGAGAACGCGCCGCATTGGTGGTGATCTCACCGCCTGCAAACAAAATCCCTTTACCTCTCTCGACATAATAAACACCACCTTCAATATTTCTTCCAGCAGTAACCGTGACGTCGCCGCCACCCAACTCCAAAAGCTTACCCGCATCCGCAGCAAGATTAAGATACTCTGGAGCTCCCGTCAAAATATTGAAATCTTGATTTTTCTTTCGGCCAGGCATCCGGGCATTTGTCGGCGCGACAGCATCCACATTCACAATATCGGAGCCAGCCACTAAACTCACATTTCCACCGCCCAATGCCCCAACGCCTTCAAAGAAGTTACTATAATCTATCCACCACGTAGTTGAAGTCGCAGAGTCGTTGATATGAGTCGAATTCTGCAGATTAGGATTCACTCCAAATCCACCATTCTTTGCAAATAATCCCGTCGTCGTATCAACGTAACCACGTCGATAAAGCCAATTCGAAGGTAGCTCGCGACTTGAATCGACACTCAGCACGCCATCAAGCATGGTGTAGCGACCTATATTCGCTTGAGCCGCAATCGTGATATCGCCACCTGCCATCGACCAAGTCGCGGGATATAGCTGTTGAACACTCCCTAAAGTTGAGCCAACACCACTTTGACTTGGGTGTGAGTTTACGCTTGTCGGTAATACAGGAAGTACAAAATCATTCTCACTATAAATCGTCGTTGCGGTCGGCAGCGCCACTCCGGCCGTATAAATCGTTGAGAAAACGTTCCTCAGCTGTACATCGCGCCCTGCGCTAATCGTGATCTCGCCTGTACCAGTACGAACCACTTCAAAACGATTACCTCTGTTCGCTGTGGAAGTAGAAATTCGGATACTGTCCGCCGTCTGGCCTAACGAACCTGTCGCAGCACCCAGACCACTCGATGCCGAATTCGGCACCGCCGGATAAAACTCACCCACGATGACTGAGCCCTTCAACGGCTGGACAACATCAAGTGCCATCCCTGACAAAACATTCCTGAAATTACTGGCATTCAGATCAGCACCCGCAGTCAAACGATAGGACCATGATTGAATATTGGTAGGTAACTTATCCTGAATTTTCATCAATTTTCCCAGCCACAATAAAGAGTTCCCATTATCCGAAAAAACCTGCCCCGAGCCTTGTGCAATCGGAGTAAAGCCATCGCTTAAAGTATTATTGAAAACCAAATTTCCATTTGCACGCAAGGTCAATACACCCGGTGCACTGCGACTGCCATAGCGAAAACCGGAAAGATCCCAATCCGCTGACGCAAGAGCTTCCACGTTAGAACTACCCACATTTGTATTATTGGTTAGCCCCAAGGTAAGATCACCTGTTAAGTTCACAATTTCAACTCCCGGACTAATAACTAATAATGAGTCAATCGCTAACATATCTACCGCACCAGTCAGCAGTTTGCTTCT
>JAYWAR010000427.1:0-3334 GCA_043782285.1 Akkermansiaceae bacterium
CACTGGCATGGACAGAATATTCAAAGTATATTTACGGTCCGTCAAATTCTGCGAGTTATTTACGCTCTATAGGTGGCGACGTGTGGGCGGCGGAAGTGATCCGAAACTGTTTCCGCAGCGGGGATTTCCCCTTGACCGCCATGATCGCTGCCCCATCTCAGGGTTACTTTGGAACCTTTGGCGAAGATACGCGGCTCAAGTGTGTCCGTTGGCGCTGGGTGCATTTCAATCCCTCGAAACCCTTCGACTACGAATATGCCGCCCCGCCCGCAGCCTACCGCAAGAATTTCTATTTTTTTGTCGAACAAACCGAGCTGCTAGGAGACCGCAGTACGGGCTATGGGCAGCACTCAGACAGCAACACTACAGATACGAAGGGGATCATCGAAATCGAATGCGCCGGAAGCGAGGGTGCCGCTTGGAAGGAGATTCCAATGGAGAAGTTCACCCCATACAAGATCGACGACCCGACCCACCTAGCAGAGATGGACTATACGAAATGGGGCGAATCGTGGGTGAGGATGAGCCGCCTGCCGATGGAGGTAGCGGCGGACGTTCTCGCCGTGAACTCGGATTTCGATGAAGGCCGCATCGATCCGGCGACGGGTTACGCGATTCCAGATTGCGACGACATTCCGGGCGTGGATCAGAAGACCGGATCTGGAAATACCCAGATCGCCCTGAATGCCAGCCGTGCCCATCTCGACGGCTTGTTTGCCAACGATGAGAAAATAACCGACGACATGCACAAAGGCTGGTTTGGCGTGAATCCAAATCAGTTAGACGACGACTTCTGGGACGGGGGAAATGTCACCATCCGCAAAATTGACAAGATCGACGACGAGACTGGCTACAAGGAAAGCGGACAAGTCCGCTTCTACGCGAAATGGAGTGGCGGCTATTATGGAATTTCGCCGTATGATTTCCAAACCTTGCAACCCGTCAATCTCGTCACCGCGGGTGTAAATCTCCGGCCTAACGAAGGAGTTTACGGCGCAAGTTCAACTATCCCCGATGGCGCAGAATTCTACATGGAAGGCGTGCGCCCCGGCAAGATTACCCTCGAATGGCGTCTGCAAAAAGGTAGCATCGACGTAAAACACGAGCAGACATTCAAGGTGGAAACGAGAAAGACACCTGCAGAATGGAAAGCAGACCTCGCCTATAAAATTCGCCTCGACACTAACAATGATCCGAGCGGGCAAATTGATGTGAACGTTGATCCTCGTGGTGCTCCAGAGGATTCTTGGTCCACTGTGGATAGGATGTCTGAGTATTACGATTACTATCGTGAAAACTATTTAACAGATGACGATTTCCAGTGGAGCGGGATGGCTCGGCTAGCTGGTTCGCAGGTTTTAGCTGGGGTCAACGATGCGAGTTATGCGGTTTCTGGTCCTTCTAATCCGTTATACGTGGTTCTTGGCGAACTAATCGATTCGCTGAGAAACGGGGGATTTGATATTTTTGATTCTATCGCTTGGCAGCATCATGCTTACCGTAGCTCAGGAATTGAGGCGTTGAAGTGGACAAAAAATAATACCAACAATACTCACCTAAATGCACTGCTGAGTGCTTGGGTTGACTATGACAAAGGCAAGAAAAATTCTGATGTAGGACTCATCGCTCAAGCAGCGAGGGCCATCACGCGTCACGAACAAAATCAGGTAATCGTTAATACTTGGGCGGAACTCAGGCAAATCCGTTTGGAGAATGGCAATGTGGCGGATGTATTCACCATTCTTTCGGAGAATGTGATGAAGCCCAATGGAGACCGCTTTACCGTCGCAGTTCCAAGCGGCGATCTTGGGAATACCGCCGATCGGTGGAAGTGGATTGACGACGGCCCCGGCGGATCGACTAATGGGATCATAGCGGCATGGAAAGCTGCTGGAAAAGCAGGTCAACGACCACTTGTCGCCAATACGATCCGAGAAGGCGGGAAACGTTTTTCGTTCGCTTACCAAGTATCTGGCCTACCGCTGGTTTTCGTCCGTGACCACCTTGATATACCATGAAATCAATCCTGATTTTCTTGCTAGGTTTTCAACTCGCCGCTGGATTCATCCAAACCGAAACCGCTCTCATCACACTCGATCACGGCTTTACTTGGAAGGCGATGTTCGACGCTGGTTTCAGACCTTTCCATGATGGAGACGGGAGGTTCGTTTGCCGACAAATGAACATTCATGTGCAAATTCGAAAACAAGAAGGAGGTGAAATTCTCGATCTGGGAACAGGTGATGTTGAATTCTCTCTGCGTGAGAATCACTTACTAGACTTACTCTCCTTCTATGGGCGTGAGTATCGCACAGTTGCGGAAGTTGAAGAAAAGAGCGAAGTATTTGCACGAGTCTTTGGCGATGCCGTAAATCAGAAGTCAAAGATTGCGTGGTTTGAGACCAAACACTCCGTAGATTATGGCGGACGAAAGATAGAACCTCCACAGATTATCCGCCAAGTGGATGACAAAGATGCAGTAAACGGAGCTAAGATAGGAGATTTATCGGTTGTCTATAGTTTTTACTCCGGCAATGCTCGTGAAAGACCGATGCTAGAGCGCATATCTTTTTCACTAGGATCGCCGCTTGCCTATAAGTCTCCACGACTCAAAACAAAAATCCAACCACCTGCTGGCTATGAGCATGTTTCCTTGGAAGAGAAAACTGACAAATCGCCCAAAGCGTCGAATTCAAGTGACCCTGAAAACTCTACAGCTTCAAGTCGCCCAGAAAAAATTCGCCCCACGACTGCCGACAACTCAATCAATGCCAGCTCCAAAGAATCGGCTCCTTTCCCGTGGTGGCTCATCGCGAGTTCCATTGCAATTTTTGTTATAGCCCTCGCTGCTTGGTTAAAGCTGCGAAAGGCAAAACCCACTCCCTGAAGATCGTCGCTCCGCACCACCAGTCATCCCGCTGGCGGCTGTCACGCGAGCTGCTAAGTCGATGGGGTCAGTCGATGGGGTCACGACTACGGGACACGACTACCACGACTACGGGACAGACCTTTTGTCATTGTCTTCACGACTACGGGACAGACCTTTTGTCATTGTCTTCGTCTAAAGGCCTGTCCTACTGAAGTGCTACTACTAATCTTTTAGAAAATGTTACCATGCGAGCGGCAACCGCCCACCGGTTCGGATGAAGGCATGGAGTAAGTCTTTCCGTATAACTTCAATTCCTTAGGTTCATGCGCACGAGGCCTTGATTCTACAAAGACTTAGTCAAGAGGACCCTGGGTATTAGCTTTCCCTAAAGGCATTGCGGCTAGTGGGGGTTGCCCAGCCTCGCCTTGTTCGCCTTTTCATCTGGCATTCGGAGGTACACTTGCC
>JAYWAR010000428.1:0-9200 GCA_043782285.1 Akkermansiaceae bacterium
TTCAACCTTTGCGCCACGGCGAATCGGTTGAAGCAGGCAGCTTCTTGTGGCTCGCCGCAACTTATCCCCTCATGCGACGAATCATGGCCAAATCCCCCCCCCAAAAGCCATCGCTTACCCCACAAGAGTCGGCGGATGTTGAAGGTTTCCCCCCTCCAACACCCGCCGATCAGCCGCTTCTTGAGCTTGTCAAATGTTCGATTTTATTTTTGAGGGGTATCCCGGTTTGATGAGTTGAATTTAAATTTAAATAAAAAAATAAGTGAAATTGAAAAACTTTTCAAGTCTTGGCGTTATTAAGCTTGTCACCATAAAAAATGGATCCATGAAAAAATTCAAAAACCTAATTTTCAGCACTCTTTTTGTGCTAAGTGCCACTCCGCAGCTGCGCGCAGAGGACACTCCGCCTGAGCCAGTCGAAGAATCTTCATCAGGGCAAACAAAAGAAGATTCTTCGGAACCAGTCAAAGAGTCTCCGTTGAAACCAGAAGACACCACCGGGAATTCTTACTTTCCCAACACTCAAGGGAAAAAGTATCATGTGCGCTACCATGACGGTAGAGACGATTCGAATACAGATACGTTACCGCCAGAAGGAGTGGTTGGCGGTGCGACGATGGTAATCACCAAGGGCCTTTGCCAAAAGGTAGAGCGGACTAAGCAACCTGGCGAAAAGGACTTGGTCGCGATGTTTGAGCCGTTAGAGGTGGGTCTTACCGATGCTGAAGGCAAGCCGTTGGCAAACGTGCGGGTCTTGTTTAGACCTGAACAAGTTGACGAAAAGGAAGGCCCTGAAGTTCACATTGTGCCTGCTGGGCAAGATTTTGTGTATGCCATGACTGATAAAAATGGCATCGCAACATTGGATGTTTTGCGCGGTACGATCCCAAACCTGACGGGTAGTGCCGAAAAGCAATATCAGAAATCCGTTCGTGCTTACCATGAAGATGGCACTTTTGTGATCCTCGCAACGTATGGCGATGCTAAAGTAGAATTTAAGTTGACCGTTAAAAGATCCGAAAAAAATTCTGATGAAGAAGCCGTGTCAAATGTCACACCGCCAGTGAAAGAAAAAGAATCTCCACCAGAGAAAGAATCTCCACCAGAGAAAGCCAAAGATTATTCAGCAATGTCTTACACGCTTAATTCGTCTGATAGTCCTAAAAAATATAGTGCTTATTTGATGGATGGTACGGGATTCGAAACGGATACGCTACCGCCAGAAGGAGTGGTTGCCGGTGCGACGATGACAATCGCCAAAGGTGATGGTCAAACACTGGAAAGGACCCAAGATCGAAATGATACAACATTGACAGCAAGGTTTGCACCGCTGCAAGTATGTATCAAAGACTCGGCAGGTAAGCCGTTAGAAAACGTGCGTGTGCTGTTCCAACCGGATAAAATCCACAAGATCCCAGGCCAAGCAGTTC
Organism: Akkermansiaceae bacterium; assembly: GCA_043782285.1. Lineage (GTDB taxonomy): Bacteria > Verrucomicrobiota > Verrucomicrobiia > Verrucomicrobiales > Akkermansiaceae > Luteolibacter. The sequence goes on from JAYWAR010000428.1 coordinate 1,431, forward strand.
AGCTCCAAGGAGGTGGTCCAGATTTGGTATACGTGATGACTGATAAAAACGGTATCGCAACCCTGAGTCTTATGTGGAATCACTCAGGATCCACAGGTTTTAGTCCTGGTGAAATGAAACGTAACAAATCCGTTGATGCCTATTATGAGGATGGACCTTTCTCGATCCTCGCAACCTACGGCGAGACCAAGGTCAGCTTTCATCTGACCGTTGGCGGGGCGTAAAATTAGATCCGTAACCCAAGAGGAAGAGTGATGCACTCTTCCTCTTTTTAAGGTAACTTGATGTCGATTCTCCGAATCACCTGATTCAATCACCTGCCGCACTTTCCGGGATCCAAAATACCTCCCGCCAGGCGCATGTAATACTTAGGATTTGGCAGAGCCTCGACAAAGCTGCCGAGAATGAGTGCAAAATAAAGCTACTCGATGTGAGTCATACCACCTCGCTGCCTGGTTCTTACTAAAAAACTCTTGGTTCATGGGGTGCGCAGAGGTATTCTCATCGGCGATTCATTGCCTTTGGCAGGTTTTCCGAGAGGCTCGGGTTCACAAAAGTTTCGCGCATCCCCATGAAATTAATCGTCGGCCGGGCGGGCCAAGCCCATGTGTCGCAGGACACGATTGATGAGTTCGAAAAGACGCTACTCGCGGATCTGACAGTAAGCGCTGTAACTCAAGCTCCTTATTGGCTATTCCGAGGCTTATTCCTCGGGTATCGTCTGGCGCAAAAATCAAAATTGCCAATTTATCGGTACGCGGGGAGCTTGGCCAAGTTTTGTGGAAATCGCGACCGGCCTCATTTTTTTGTGGTGATGATGGGCTTAGACACCTGGAAATGTTTGGCGCACTTTTTGCAACCCTTCCCCCAGAAAAGCATTTATCTGTTTGATGCTTGGCCGACCCATCATCCAAGGATCCAGCAATTCGTAAATTTTTTGAATCTCGATTTCGTCTTTGTGTCGTCATCAATGGCGGCTGCACCGCTGAAAAAAGTTCTCAAAAATTCGGCGGTTCACTGGATTCCGGAAGGCATCAACCCTGATGAATACCGACATGCGGCCTATGAAAATAAGACGATTGATGTCTTAGCATTAGGCCGGAGAGACGAAAATTACCATCAGTGGGTGGTCGGCCCACTCCACGCGCAAGGGAAAGACTACCGCTATGAGCAAGTTAAAGGTCAGCTGGTTTTTCCGACGCGGAAAGGCCTGATCGAAGGGCTGGCCAGCTCGAAAATTTCAATCTGTGTCCCTTCTAGCATCACTCATCCCGAGCGTGCCGGTGGGATTCAGACGATGACCATCAGGTATCTTCAGTCGATGGTTTCAAAATGCTTGGTGGTTGGCCATGCCCCGGAGGAAATGATCGAGCTTTTCGGTTACAATCCGGTGATAGAGATTGATTGGAAGGCACCCCAGGTGCAGTTGCTTGCGCTGATTGAGCGATTCACCGATTATATTCCGCTGATTGAGCGAAATTACCAGATGGTGGTCGAGCAGCATACTTGGCACTGCCGTTGGCATCAAATTCAGGGAATTCTTCTGCGAGGCGCTGCAACTGGAGACCCCGCAACCCAGTGAAGCCTGCTCCTCGAAAATTGCAGTAAATAGTCGCTTGGCAGAACGGCTTGAATTGCTACACTTCAGATAAAAATTCGTGTAGATTCTCCCCCCGCCCACAACTTCCGATTTCGCTTCCCCACCTTACTCCAGAGCCTAGCCTTCGCCGACTGATGAACTCGGCGAGCAATCTGGGTGCTTTTGGAAATCGTCATTATGAATTCTTTTTGCGATCGCATGAGTCCCCCTCGCCCTGATTTAACCTGCCGTCACCATCCACGGACCCTCGGTTGGTTCGGGACCACTGCGGTTGCGATGGGCGGCATTAACCAAAGTTTATTTTTGCTAAGTGCCTTGTTTGTCGGTCAAGGTGCGATTCCCGGTCAAGGGAGTGCGGCGGTGCCGCTATTGCTGGTCGGTTTGTTGCTGAGTTGGGCGGCACTGCCTGGCTGGTTGGAGTTGATTCTGATGTATCCCAACCGAGTAGGTGGTATTTCGGCGACCTGCGCTGAGGCGTTCCGCCCTTACAGCCCAGTGTTAGCGAATCTTACGGGAGTTTGTTACTGGTGGGGCTGGGTGCCGACCTGCGGCTTGACCGCGCTGCTCTCGGCCTCGGCCATTCACCAGTGGTATTTGCCCGGGTGGCCAGTGCCTTTATTAGCCGTAAGTATTGTGTTGGCCTTCACCGCGGTGAATTTGTGCGGGGTCAAATGGGTGATGCGGCTGGCAATGCCGGTGGCCACCGTTTCTGCGATTTTGGCATTCGGCTCGGCGGTGATTCCGATGTTCAGCGGCAAAGTCGATTGGCAACAAGCATTCAGCTACCATCTGACGGTGCCGTTTCCGGGTTGGTTCGGAACGATCACTGGCGTAATGGCAGGGCTCTATCTGATTGGTTTCGCCGCACCTGCATTTGAACAAGCTGCCTGCCATGTCGGGGAAACGATCGATCCGAATCGCAATGTACCACGCGCGATGTTTGCGAGTGCGGGGCTGGCTTCGCTCTATTTCGTGGTGCTTCCGGTTATCTGGTTGGGTGTCTTGGGACCGTTGCCGCTCGGGCGGGAGTTGGCCAACGAGCTCGGTCCGACTTTCGCCCCTTTGCTAGGCGGAGCAGCCAAGGCGGCGGCCATCTGGTTCATGATTTTCAACATGCTTCACGGTACCTTGGCACCGCTGGCAGGCGCGGCGCGGACGCTGGCGCAACTCGCGGAAGACGGACTGCTGCCTGAGTCGTTCGGCAGGCGTTCCTGCACCGATGCCCCGTGGGTCGCCACCTTGGTTACTGCTGGAATGGCGATCGTATTCTTGCTCATCGGCGATCCGATTTGGCTGATTGCGGCGGCAAACCTTACTTATCTGATTGGGATTGCGATGCCGAATGTCGCGGTCTGGCTGTTGCGCAAGAACGAGCCAGATTTGGAGCGGCCCTACCGTGCCGGCCGTGGCTGGATCGGCTTGGGACTCTGCGCTGCAACGGTTTGGCTACTCACGGCGGTACTTGGGTTCCAACAATTCGGCTTGCGCACGGTGTTGATCGGAATCGTCTTCGCTTATTCAGGCTCGGTGCTTTACGCTTGGCGGAAATTTTTTGATCGCCGTAAGAACGGGCTCCCGGGGGTTGCGCGGACCCTCCACTTGAAGCTCACCGGGGCAATGCTGCTGGTGTTGCTGCTCGATTCCCTCGGCTACCTGATCGCGGTCGGCCATGTTCCAACTGAAAATCTCGGGCTGATCGCGCTGTTGGAAGATATTTTTGTGGCAGTCGCCTTGCTGACGATCGGAGTTGGGCTGATTTTACCCGGGATGATCGCTCACGCTGCAGTCGAGGTTTCGATGGCAGCCGATACTTTGGTGAGAGGTACCCTCAGTGATTTTACCAAGGCAATGCAGGCGCTCGCGGCGGGTGACCTTAGCGCTGCGAAAACTCGCTTCCAGCTGGTCCCTGTGAAGGTTTTTTCTCGCGATGAAGTTGGTGACATGGCGCTGATTTTCAATCATTTGCAGGTTGAAATCGGGCGGGCCGCGGATGGCCTAGAGGGGGCTCGCAAAGGGCTTTCACAGGCTCGTACCGACTTGATCGAGAGCAACAAGCAACTGCGGCTGGAGCTGGTGGAACGCAGGCATGCCGAGGCCGCGCTGCATGTTTCATTGACCGAAAAAGAAGCCTTGCTGAGTGAGGTCCACCACCGAGTGAAGAACAATTTACAGATTATCATCAGTTTATTGCGTTTGGAAGCGGGACGGAGCAACGAATTCTCGACCCAAGCGACGCTCAAAGACATGCAGGACCGGATTCATGCGATGGCACTGTTACACGAATCGCTTTGCCACTCAGGGACATTCGCGGTGGTGGATTTGGGCACCTATCTCGGCCAGCTCAGTACTCAATCATTTGGGGTGGTGGGTGGCCCACCCCGTGCAATCTGCCTTCAGCTTGACTTGGCCTCAGTCCAGATTGGAATGGAGCAAGCACTGCCTTGTGGCTTGCTAGCGACTGAACTCATTTCGAACTGCCTCAAACATGGCTTCTCCGGCGACCAATGCGGCGAAGTCCGCGTCGAGCTGCAACCGATTAACGGTGGCCCACAATTGCGCTTGCGGGTAAGCGACACCGGAGTTGGCCTTGCACCAGATTTTGAAGAGCGACGACGTCACTCACTCGGCCTCCGACTGGTTGCCAATTTAGCCAGTCAAATGCATGGAGTCTTGGAAATCGGCCCCGGACCGGCAGCCGTATTTACCGTCACATTCACCCCCGAAGCACGCAGTTTACCCGCATGATCGCGATTCAGAATTTAGCCTATCTCCCAACTCCGATATGAGATCTCATATGAATAAATCGAAAATCTTGGTTGTGGAAGACGAGGCTGTCATCGCCCTCGACATCGAGTTGCAATTGATGAAATTGGGTTATGAGCCGATCGGCCACGCGACTTGCGGTGAGCAAGCGATCGTCTTAGCGGGGGAATTGCGCCCGGACTTGGTGTTGATGGACATTCAGCTCGGCAGTGAGATGGATGGAATCGCCGCTGCTGCCGCGATTCGTGATCAATTTGCGCTGCCAGTGGTATTTCTGACCGCCTTCGCTACTGACGAAACTTTGGTTCGTGCCAAACTTGCCGAGCCTTTCGGGTATATTCTCAAGCCTTTCTCTGAACGGGATCTGCGCATCGTCATCGAGATCGCCCTTTATAAACACGATGCCTGTCAAAAATTGCGCGAAAGCGAGGAGCTTTACCGGACCCTTTGCGCGGAGCTGCAGGTCGGGGTTCTGATCCAGTCGGCGAGCGGGGAAATCGTTTTAAGCAACCTCAAGGCCCTAGAGTTATTGGGCCTCACGGAGGACCAATTGTTGGGTAAAACCTTCCTCGACCCGGATTGGGACTTCATTCACGAAGACGGAACCCCATTTTCTAATCCAATCCATCCGCTGCCTTTGGCAAGCGCGAACTGCCGCGCAGTTCGTGATGTGGTGGTCGGGCTTCAACGTCCAAATCGCCGAGAACGTGCTTGGTTGTTGGTGAATGCAGACTCGCAATTGAATCTCGATGGCAGTGTCCGGCAAGTGCTCTGCACCTTCACCGACATCACCGAGCGCAAGAACGCTATCGAAAAATTGCGGGTGAGCGATGCCGCCCTGGAAGCGGTCTCACAAGGCGTGATCATCACCGGATCTGACCGGCTGATTTACTCGGTGAATGATGCCTTTACCACCATCAGCGGCTACAGCAAGGCCGAGGTTCTGGGGCGAAATTGCCGCTTTGTCCAGGGCCCCCTCACCGACCGCAAGACCATCAAACAATTGAGCCAAGCGCTCAGCGACGCGACTGAGTTCTGCGGCGAGATTCTCAACTATCGCAAAGATGGCAGCACCTTTTGGAATGAACTGACCATCTCGCCGGTGCGCGACGAACAAGGACACTTGACCCACTTCGTTGGCGTTACCCGCGATATCACCGAGCGTAAACGCGCTCAAGCCGCTATCGACGAGGCTGCCCAACGCCTCCAAATCGCGCTGGATGGCTCACAAATCAGCATCTGGGAATTCGACCTGCAGACCCGCGAAGTCTGGCTGGATGCCGCTTGGGAGACGTTTCTCGACCAGCCGGCAGCAGAAACTCATACCACGGCTTTTGAGTTACTGAAGCTTGTCCACCCACAAGATCGCCGCAGCGTCATCTGTGCGGCAACCCAGACGATGCGCGGAATCGTACCCAGTTATGCGATCGATCACCGAGTAAAAACCACGACTGGCGAATGGCGCTGGGTCCACAGCCGTGGCCGGGTGGTCGAACGCGATTCTAACGGAATTCCACTGCGGATGAGTGGCACCAACACCAATATCACCCGCCACAAACAAGCCGAAGCTGCCCGCGCCTCACTCGAAAGCCAATTGTCCGAATCTCAACGGCTTGAGGCGATCGCATCGCTCGAAGCCCAATTGCGTGAATCGCAAAAAATGGAAGCTGTCGGCACTCTCGCGGGTGGCATTGCCCACGATTTTAACAACATTCTCGCGACCATCCTCGGCAACACCGAACTGGCGCGCCTCGATGCGAGTACCAATCCCTTGGCTCTGGAAAGCCTTGAAGAGATTCATAAAGCGGCGACCCGCGCCCGGGATTTGGTGCAACAAATTCTCTCGTTCAGTCGCAGGCAACCGACTTCACGTCAGCGAATCGGGCTCGCACCGCTGCTCGAAGAATCCGCGCGCTTGCTTCGCTCAACCTTGCCGGCACGGATCACCGTGGAGGTCGAATGTAGCCCTTGTTTGCCGCCGGTCATGGCAGATGCCACCCAAGTTCAACAAGTTTTGATCAATCTTGCCACCAATGCCATGCAAGCCATCGGCGATAAACCGGGTCGCATCGGCTTCCAGCTAGATACCGTGATGTTGGATGCGTCACTGGCGGCAGCCCAGCCGGTGTTGTATGCACTTTTTACCAAGCGCCCCGGACTGACGCTGCGTCTGAGGGTCAGTGACGACGGCTTTGGCATGGACGCGGTCACGCTCAGTCGCATTTTTGAGCCGTTCTTCACCACCAAAGCGGTCGATGAGGGCACCGGTCTTGGGCTGTCGGTCGTTCACGGGATCGTCCAAGCGCATGACGGCGCGATTGCGGTGGAGAGCCAGCCCGGCGAAGGGGCCATTTTTACGCTTTACCTGCCAGCCGCTGAAGCCGAGCAGGCACTGCCAGAATTCAAAGCGGAGATCCTCCCCAGCTGCCTCAGCTCTGGCTCGAACCCGATTTATCAAATTCTTTATTTGGATGACGATCCTTCCTTAGTTTTCTTGGTCAAGCGACTCTTGGAGCGGCGCGGCTGCAAAGTCAGCGCTCATACCAACCAAAGGGATGCGCTTGAGACCTTGCGTGCCGAACCAAATTCCTTCGATCTGGTAGTCACCGACTACAACATGCCCGGCATGTCTGGACTCGACGTCGCCCGCGAAGTACGGTCAATCCGTGCCGATTTACCCGTTGCCGTCGCCTCGGGATTCATCGACGAAGTCTTGAGTGCCAATGCTGCCGAAGCAGGCGTGCGAGAATTGATCTTTAAGGCCAGCACCGTGGAGGATTTTTGTGCCACCGTCCGACGCTTGGCAGAAACGGTTGTTGAAATTTCATCCCCCAAAAAGTCCTAAAGACCCGTGAAAATTTCACGAATGACAAGGATTCCGCGGAAAAAGCCCCCAAGCCGGGTATGGGATACTCTCTGGCGTTGACCCTGCCGCGCGGGTGTGCATCTTGCGCTCCCGATGATTTCTGTTCAATCACTTCGCGTTGAGTTTGGCGCCCGCGTTCTTTTCAACGACCTCGCATTTTCCGTCCAACCCCGCGAACGGATTGCTTTCGCCGGTCATAACGGGGCTGGCAAATCGACGTTGATGAAATGTGTGGCTGGAATCATCAGGCCCACCGCTGGCCAAATTCATGCGCCTAAGGGCACCCGCATCGGCTATTTGCCCCAAGAAGGAATCCACGTCAAAGGCCGCACCCTGTGGCAGGAAACCGAGTCGGCCTTCGGCGAGACCATGGCGCTCAGCGAAAAAATCGACCGGCTTTCGAACGAACTCATCAAATTGGATCCGCGCTCATCGCCGTATGGCGATTTGTTGGAGGAAATCGGTGAGCTGGAACTGCTGCTCGACGCCACTGACCCGGCCCGGATGAAGCCGCGGATCGAGTCAGTGCTGAAAGGGCTGG
>JAYWAR010000429.1:0-3324 GCA_043782285.1 Akkermansiaceae bacterium
CGCTCCACTCGCTTACCGGCGCACCATCGGCATTTCAGCGCTCTGTTAAATTCTTATACCAGTGCTTGCAGCTTGGCTTTAAGCTGATCTTTGGTGACGTTAGCACCGACAATTTGGTCTTTCACTTCGCCGTTTTTGAAAAACAACAACAGCGGAATCGAGCGCACGTTATACTTCACCGCCAACTCGCGAGCGTCATCCACATTCACCTTGCCGATCTTGGCAATGCCTTCCAAGTCAGTCGCAACTTGATCGAGCACCGGGCCGATCATTTTGCACGGGCCACACCATTCAGCCCAAAAGTCCACGAGGACAGGCAAGTCGGAGTCGATTACTTCAGATTGAAAATTTGCATCAGTGAGGGTCAAGGCCATGAGTTGAACTTGCCTGCGGAATCTACAAACGTCAAGAGCCGCTCTGCGGATCGCAAAGCGGCTCTGGGTTAAAAACCAGTCGGGGCGGCGGCAACTCAGCCTGAAACCCCGACTCAAATGCTTAGAAACTGAGGAAAATCACCACAGCTGCCAGTACAATACTAACGATTGGTAGAATCATGAGGTTTGAAAATTAAGTCAGTTATTTGAGCAATTGTTGCATCCAGCCGAGAGCCTTATTTGGATTGTCTTCAGCATTGATCCAAACATTTGCCATCAAAATTTGGAAGGTTAAGACCAACAACGCCGCTGCTAGGCCGACGCCAGAAAGAATTTTGTTTAAGCCAGCACCTTCTTCTTCCACTTCTTCTTCCACCTGGAGAGTGGGCGTCCGGGTAGGCACAGCCGAAACCGTGCCGAGCGGCCGAGTCGGAGTCTGAAGCTGCATCGTTGCTTTCGGCAAAACCATGGTTGCCGGAGCATTGGGCCGGATCGCACCGGTCGGAGCTGCGGAAGTCGCTAACCGAATCGTCGGAGCCGGAGACATGGTCGGCGCACCCGAACTGCGCAAAGGAATTGTCGGCGCAGGTGTGGGGCGTGGTGGCCCACCAGTGGCAGTCGGCGGTCGAATCACCGGACCGACCGTTGCAGTCGGCGGCCTCGCGGCTGGTCCCATACGCACGGTTGCGGCCGGCGTGGAAGGTGGTAAATCCGCCGCTTTCAGAGTGACTCGCACCGTTTCCGTTTTAGACGGGATACTCGAAGTCAACGACGATGGTACAGATGCTGAGTTTCCACCATCCGCCGCTTTGAGACTGACCAGCACAGTTTCCTTTTTGAGGGAAATTCTCGTCGTTAAAGTCGACGGCACGAAGGTTTGATTTTCGCTTTCCGCCGCTTTTAAGCTGACGAGAACGGTTTCCTTTTTAAGGGGAATGCTCGTCGTCTGCGTGGACGGAGCTAGGGGTTGATTTTCTTGATCACTCATGCGCTGACAGGGTTTGGTTGTGAAGCGCTTCAGTAAGGCAAGTCACTTGGGGTCTGTCAAACCCCCAACTCAAGAAATCACCTTTAAAAATGCAATGGATTGATAATCAATCATATTTAGGTAGATTCAGGATGACTGAGACCCTCCATACTGGGGGAAAAATCGCTGAAACCTCGGCTGTTGCGAAATTTTTAATGATCTTTAGTCAGCATCGTGATTCCAATGAGCGCCACCATCATGTCCGCTGCCAAGACTGCAATCACCCCGACCCGCGCCCAGGATTTCCCTGAGTGGTACCAACAAGTCATCAAAGCCGCCGATCTTGCGGAAAACTCCGAGACCCGTGGCTGCATGGTAATCAAGCCGTGGGGCTACGGGATTTGGGAGCTGATCCAACAGCAACTTGACCGCCGCTTCAAAGCCACTGGCCACCAAAATGCTTACTTTCCCTTGCTCATTCCGCTTTCTTATTTGGAGAAAGAAGCCGAGCACGCCGAAGGCTTCGCCACCGAGTGCGCCGTAGTCACCCACCACCGCTTAGAAATGGTCAAAGACCCGCTCACCGGGAAAACCAAGATGGTCCCGGCCGGCCCACTCGCCGAGCCATACGTCATCCGCCCGACTTCCGAGACCATCATCGGTGCCGCCTTCGCTCGCTGGATCGAGTCATACCGCGACCTCCCGCTGCTGATCAACCAATGGGCCAATGTGATGCGCTGGGAAATGCGGCCGCGTTTGTTCCTGCGGACGGCCGAGTTTCTGTGGCAAGAAGGCCACACCGCCCACGAAACCCAAGAAGAAGCGATCATCGAGACCCAGATGATCCACGGCCAATACCAAGAGTTTCTCCGCGACCACCTCGCGATCCCAGTGATTCCCGGCGAAAAAACCGAGAACGAGCGGTTTCCCGGTGCCAAGATCACACTCACCATCGAGGCGATGGTCCAAGATTGCAAAGCGATCCAAGCCGGCACTTCCCATTACCTTGGCCAAAATTTTGCCAAAGCGCAAAACATCTCATTTACTGGCCGCGACGGCAGCGTACAGCACGCACACACCACCTCGTGGGGCGTCTCGACCCGCTTGATCGGCACCCTGATCATGGCTCACTCTGACGACGACGGCTTGGTCTTACCCCCCCGCGTCGCTACCCAACAAATCGTCATTTTACCGATCACCCCTAAAGAAGACAGCCGCCAAGCCGTGCTTGATGCCTGCCAAGCACTGGCCGCTGCCCTCCGCCAGCAGTCGTTCCATGGCGACCCGCTCCGTGTCCATGTCGACAGCCGCGACCTCAGCGGCGGCGTCAAAAAATGGGAGTGGATCAAAAAAGGCGTGCCGATCCGCATCGAGATCGGCCCACGCGACCTCGAAACCCAAAAAATCTGTGCTCAACGCCGCGACCAGCCGATTGCCGACAAAGAATTTGCCGACCAAGCCGCCTTCATCCCGCGTGCTCACCAGATTTTACAGGAAATCCACCAATCGCTGCTCAGCCGCGCAACCGCTTTCCGCGATGCCAACATCACTTTTTGCAACGATCTGGATGCCTTCAATCGCCACTGGACTGACGAAAATCCCGGCTGGCTATACACCCCATGGGCAGGTACTCGCGAGCAGGAAGAGCAACTCTCCAAGCAACATAAAATCACCATCCGCTGCCTACCGATCGCCACTGCCGAACTTCCAGAAGGCCTCAAAATCAGCCAAGCGAAATGCCTTCTGACCGGCGAGGAAACTCCCACCTTCGCTATCTGGGGCCGGAGTTATTGATTGTCACTAAAAACTAGGAATCACTTGGCAACGGCGCGGATGAAGTGAAAAGTCGCTACGACATGGGATTAAGTCTTTCTGAATTACGTGGCAGCTTGCCAGAAGGCGGTTTATTCGGTGGCGGTGCTTGGCGTTGGTCGCCAGAGCCATTGAAACTCAGTCCCAGCGAGGCTCGCCACCTGCTTGCGC
>JAYWAR010000430.1:0-24441 GCA_043782285.1 Akkermansiaceae bacterium
ATCCGCGAAGCCGCCGAAGCCACCGGTCAACATTACGTCAACCATCGCTGGTTGGGCGGCATGCTCACCAACAGCCTCACCGTCCGCAAGTCGGTGGAGCGCCTCAAGTATCTCGAAAACATCGAGAAACAGCCCGAATTTAAGGCGATGTCCAAGAAGGAACTCGCTGCCCTCGGTCGCGAACGCGAGAAACTCCTGCGCAACCTGCGCGGTGTCCGCGACATGGATAAGAAGCCTGACGCGGTGGTCATCGTTGACTCCGCTCGCGAAACCATCGCCGTTGCTGAAGCCCGCCGCTTAAACATCCCGATCATCGCTCTGGTGGACACCAACGCCGATCCGGCACTCGTCCAATTCCCGATCCCCGGCAATGACGACGCGATTCGCTCAATCCGGATTATCCTCCAGAATTTGGTGGATGCAATGGTTGCAGGTCGCAAAAACTGATTTTTGAAATCACCGGGCGGTCTGTCATCCGACGGGCCGCCCTTTTTCTCTCTCTACTTCCAACCTTTTTAAAAAATGATCACCGCAGCAATCGTCAAAGAACTCCGCGACAAGACCAGCGCCCCCATGATGGACTGTAAAAAAGTCCTCACCGAAACCAACGGCGACCTCGAAGCCTCCATCAAGCTGTTGCGCGAACGGGGCATCATGAAGTCCAGTAAAATGGCCGACCGCGCCGCCAACGAGGGCGTCATCACCTCCCGCATCAACCCCGAGGCGACCTCTGGATTGTTGCTTGAAGTGAACTGCGAAACCGACTTCGTTTCAAAAAATGAAAGCTTCCAAGCTTTCGTCGGTGACATCGCCGATGCACTCGCCGCTTCTCAAGCGACCAATCACGAAGCGGCACTCGCCCATCAACATGGCGACCAATCCATCGAAGATACGATCAAATCGAAAGTCGGCGAAGTCGGCGAAAACCTTCAATTCCGCAAATATGTCCGCTACGACGCCGCAGTCGGCGGTGTGGTCGCTTCCTACATCCACCTCGGTGGTAAGGTCGGAGTACTGATCGAAGTTGGCACCACCCAGCCTGCGACGGCAGGCACCGACAGCTTCAAAGAGTTGATCAAGGACCTCACCCTCCACATCGCCGCTTGTGCGCCCAAGGGGCTTTCCCGCGAGGACATCCCGCAATCGGTGGTGGACAACGAGTTGGACATCTTCCGTGTCCGCCTCGAAGCAGAAGGCAAACCAGCCAACATCATTGAAAATATCCTCAAGGGCCAAATTGGTAAATTCTTCGCCGAAAGCTGCTTCTTGGAGCAAGGATTCGTCAAGGATTCCGACATTAAGATTTCTGCACTGCTCGAAGCCAAAGGCAAGGAACTCGGTGACACCCTCAGCGTCACTCGCTTCGTTCGCTTCGGTCTCGGTGAATAATTAATTTAGTCAAAAAAAGCCCGTCTCCCTCACCGGAGTCGGGCTTTTTTGATGGCCTCAATTATAGGCAAATCCGCCGGAACAACACATCCAGCGGTAACTGCATCCCAATGTAGAAATCGCCAAACTCCCCGTAACGGGCACTGACTTCATCGAAGCGCATCTCATAGACGATCGACTTGATCTCGATCGTATCCTTAGCCAGCAAGGTTACACCCCACTCGAACTCATCCAGCCCCGTCGAACCGGTGATCAACTGGAGAATTCTGCCCGAGTAAGTGCGGCCCACCTTGGCGTGGCCTGCCATCAATTTACGGCGACTTTCAAAATCCAGCGCGTACCAATTATCACCACCGCTGCGGCGCTTCGACATCGGGTAGAAGCAAATCACCGGCCAGTCAGGCAAGACCGGATAAAGCCGATGTTTGAGGTAATGCGCCATCCGCTCGTCAAACGCCTTGAGCCCAGCTTCAAACTCGGCCGAGCCTTCAAGCAAACCTTCTTCCGCGACTAAAGTTTCAGCAGCATATTGTTCGCGACTCACGGTGTATTCCGAACTTTCCGTTTGCGAAAGATAGGAATAGGCCGGACTGAGAATCTCCGGCCCCAGTGAGAGAGTTAGCTGCTTTTCAAACATGTTGGCCACCTGCAAATCGGGAGTCAGCAGCATGAAGCCGAGGTCTGCTTTCGGCGTCGCGACCGAAAAAATCAGTAAATGAGTATCCGCCGTAGCGCGGATTTCCTGGACCAATTCCGTAAGGCAAGTTTTGGCATGGCGCTGTTCTTCATCACTGTAGAGCGCCCATTGGGCGTGATCGACATGATAAAACAAATGCATCACGTGCCAGCCTTCCTTGGGCACCAGTGGAGTAACTTCTTGATTGGACATAAAATTAAAATTTAGCGGCGATCGGTGGAGATCTTAATCTCAAAGAGCTTTTTGAAGTCCTGCACCGGCGAGTTTTCCGTGGCCGCTTCATAAACCTCGACGCTCCACGGCTCACTTTGGCCGGTGCGATATGCCGCGTACATTCCGATATCCTCGAAACCTGCGGTGGCAGCCACAGCCAGCGAACTACCCGCATGAAGCAAGCGAATCACCGCATCTCCAACCATCTCACCGTCGCTATTCCGGAAAAATACTCGTACCGCCGCCGTCCCGCTGCGGGTACGGAAATTCACCACCGGCAACAACTGAGTCCCACGACGAGTGATCTCAGCATTTTTGCCCTCGGTAATCGGCTCACGCCAGTAGCTGTCTGCGGACTCGATGCTCAAATAGCGACCCTTGATCGGAAAATCATGGGTTTTCATCCGCGCTGTCGCGGTTGGCGAAAAGTAGAGCGTTTTGAAAAAAATGAGCCCGCCACCGCCTACTAACAGAATTACCAAAACCGCAAGCCCCAACTTTTCCAGTATCGACAAATCAAGGCGTAAGTACCCAGAACCGCGAGCACTCGCTTGGACCGACTCAGGCAGTTTATCCAGCGGTGGAGCTTCCGGTGAAATTAGAGCCGCAACCGAATCAAGTGAAGTGCTAGTGGCCGCAGCGCTTTGCCCCGGAATTCCATGAACTCGCGGCGGATTCTCAGGTAGATCATTCCAACGGTCGAGATCTTCAAAATCAGCGACACGATTCGTTTCTCCGATCAAGGCTCCAATCATTTGAACTTTTGGAAGTTTACGGGCAATATTGACTCGAATATTTTCCACATTTTCAGATGCCTGTGACGAGAAAGCTAACGGATTCTCACTCGACTTTTTGATTCGATTTACCCGAGGCGCTGGAATCACCGGAATCGCGACTTTCGGCAGCACCGCTTGAGCTTCAAGATCCGCCTCGACAAGGTCGTCAAGCTCCCAGAGATCGAGTTCCATGGAATCCTTGACGCAATCGTCTAAGGTTGGATCTTGCTGCAGAGGAGATGAAAACTCCTCGGAGGAGGCAGGTGGCTTAGATATCATGACGAACAGTTGTAAAGGTTTTAGAACCGCGACTCCAACTTGACCAGTCCGAAAGCCAATTCCACCCTGCCTCCCAAATTTCAGGCTGAGAAGATGGCGCGCGTTCATTCTGAACGCTGCCAAGCTACGAACATCCTGTCTGCGGTCTCCTCTCCAAAAATCCGGGCGGCAGAATCTCGGCACTCCGTAACCCACACAATATCCGCAAATTTATGACAACGCCTCGAGCAAGCGGTTCCGATCCACCTTCACTACCCAGTTCTCGATGTTACGAATCTGGCCGCTATTTTCGTCATAAGTCCGCTCAACGCGGCATTGCACCACCGTTTCAGCGTGCTGAATCATCGTCGGCAGTCGGTCTTCGGGGAAAGCCATGATCAACTGCAAACCGAAATTTCGTGCAAGATCGAGGCAGGCGTCGATCCGGTCGCCGGAGAGTTTTGAAAACGCCTCGTCCATGATCACGATTCCAAGGTTGCTGCGCGACTCACGCGGTCCGAGGTCGTAAACTCGCTGGAACGCCGCCAGCATCGCCACGAAAAATGGAGCTTGGTTCTCGCCGCCACTTTGCTTCTTGGCATTGCGGTTGAGAGAAATTGCCGCGCCCTCGCCCTTGCCAGTCGGTGTCGCTTGAATGTCCCAATGGTGGTAGTAGCGGTAGTCGAGCGCCCGCTGTTGGCGGGGGTCCTCGGCATTTTCGATGGCGGCCATCAAAGCGGCCTTAGCCTGCTCGATTTCCTCACGCGCGCCGCTGGCAAAGAGTTCGAGCCCGGGATTGAGGCCCTTTTCGACCAAGGCCCAAATCGCACTGTGGCTGCGGTCTGCCTTCATCGAAAGCTGATAGCGCCAACCGCCAATATCGTGGTCCATCGCCCGATTCAACTCGCGCTTGGTGCGCTCCGCTTCGTCGAGCTTCTCCTTTAACACATCGAGCACTTGGTGCTGAAGTCGGTCCTCCCACTCTTGCCGCGCGTCCTCGGCAGCGAGCGTGTATTTTTCCAACTCGTGACTCTCCAGCTCAAGCCGGCGAGCCTCGTAGCGAGAATTCTCGTCATCCGCGGAATCAAATGCCTCCGCGGTTTCCGGATGCTTCTCGGCGAGAGCGTGTCGTTCCAAATCCCGGTCCCGGCGTGCTTTATCAGAATCATACTCACGGATACGGGCCATCTCTGTCGAGGCGTCCAACCGCTGTTGCCATTTCGGAAACTGGCTGCGGGCGACGTCAATGAGTTCGGAAATTTCTGCATCGCGAACTCCTTCAAGCGCTTCACGACTGAGCTGGCGTTCCGTGAGTGAGAGCGCCTCTTCTTCGACATACGTCGTCATGCTGTCCTGTAAAACTCGTTCCTGTTGGGCGAATTTTTCGATGCCATGGGCGAGACGCCCGGTGCGCTCGATCACACCTTGAAAGGTTTTTTCAAGCACACGGAGTTTCTCCACCGTCGCCTCGCGCTCGGGTGTCGCCAGCAAGCGAATGGTCTCATCAAGCTGGGCGAGCTCCTTACGCAGCCGCGGCAGGTCACGCAGTTTCGAGCTCCCGGCCGGTGGCTCAGCCCTGTCGAGGGCAGCCTGTTCGCCGCGATGCAAAAACGTCCGCCAATCCTCGCGCAAACGCAGTTGCCGAGTGAGCTCCGCCTTGACTTGATCCCGTTCATCTTGCCGCAGGGTCCGCAAGCGGCGCAGCCCTTCCTCGCCGATGGTAAATTCTTTCGCGGGCTGAAAATGTCGCCGCTGTGGCGGCTCTTTGAGCCAGCCATCCTTGGAAAATGCCCGCGGATGCAAATCCAGTTGGCTCACTTTTTCGACCGCCATTAAATCGCCGTAAAGATGCTGTAGATAAGCTTTCGCCAGCTCATGTTGAGTTTCGAACAAGGCCGCCACCGTCCCCGGCTTCGCGTCCCCCAACCCAGAAATCTCTCCCGGATGAACCAACAGCTCGTCGCTATGAGCCAGCCTGCGGGCTTGATCCCAAGCCGCTTTAAAATCCTCCGGCAACACCGCCGTGCGTTCATTTCCGAGCAACGGCTCAAGCACCGGCCACCACGATTCAGCCTCAGGCCTAACCTCAATCACCCGGCCAAAGGCATCTGCTTTTTGGCCCCGCGCTTTCAACGCGTCGAGCAGCGGCGAGGGCGCGACGCTGCCTTTATGGTCGAGATCATCCAAC
Organism: Akkermansiaceae bacterium; assembly: GCA_043782285.1. Classification (GTDB taxonomy): domain Bacteria; phylum Verrucomicrobiota; class Verrucomicrobiia; order Verrucomicrobiales; family Akkermansiaceae; genus Luteolibacter. Next base: position 5,522 of record JAYWAR010000430.1, read on the forward strand.
TCGCGACGCAAGCGGGATTCTCGATTTTCGAGCCCCTTGATTTCCTCCTCGACCGGACGCAAGCGCTCACGAGCGTCGTTGACCAGCGCTTGATAAATACGCGGCATTTTTGCGGCAGCATCCAGCGCCGCAGACTCGTCCGCAGCTTGCATTTGTTTCAGCCAATCCGCAGCAGACGGTGGCGCTACCAGCCCATGTTCCTCGGCCAGTCGTAGCCAAGGCTTCCACGCTTGGCTGCGATCATGGAGAAATTGACGCGCCGATTTCTCAATTTCACGGAGCGCTTCCAGCTCGCGCGCAAGTTCATCGCGGTGACCTCGATCCTCCGCCAAACGAGTAATTTGCAGGTCATTGCCAGCCACCAAGCGGATCTTCGCGAGTTGCGAATCCAGCTGATTGCGCTCATCCAATGCAGACTCGTAATCACTGCGACTCTCGGCATTTTGCGTGCGCAACTGCTCCAGCTCGCTCTCCCGCGCACGAAGGGTTTCAAGCTTTTGCTCGTGGCCCAGCGCGATCCGTAAATGGCCGTGAAGCCGCGCATCTCGACGGGCACTGCCGTATTCTTGGTGGCGCTCGCTGATGCGCGTCAAGCGAGCGTGCTGGTCGTGCATTTTTTCCAAGCGCTCCTGCGCTCGGCGATGGGCATCGACACTCGCGCGCACCGCCTTAACGTCGGGCAAGCCCGGCTCAAGCAAGTAGTCACGGATGAATTTCTCAAACGACTCGACTGGCTGGAAGGCCATCGAGTTTGGCAAAGTTTTGTTCATCTGGACGCGGTCGAATCCGAGGTGACTGCGCGAGCCCATTTCATCGAGATACGAGGCTTGGCGGTCGAACACCTCGCCGCCGAGATTGCGCTTCACATGAACGCGGAATTCCTCCTCGGACATGAAGGCGAGTGCCCCTGAATCGAGTTCGGCACCGAGGAAATCCTCGCGCTCCAAGCGCGTGGGAACAGTGAACCACAGCGTGCGGGCCTTGGCGCTCGGGCCTTCAAACTCAATGCGTGCGCCCCAAGTTTCGCGGCGCGGGCTTTCCTCATCTTGCGCCAGTGGCCAGACAAATTCCAGCCCGGCGAGTGTCACGCCGGACGGCCGCAAGTAGCGCTCTTGGCCGTCTTTCCCTTGGGTATTGGTATCGCAAAGACAATAGCCCCGCAGCGAGCGGCCACTGCCGGCTCCGGCGGCGGCTTTGTTGAAACGACTGAGTGATTCGCCGAGCATCACGAACTGGATCAAGTCGAGCAGCACGCTTTTCCCCGAGCCATTAGCCCCAGTGATCAGTGATAAACCTGCAAGGTCAATGAAGCGACGGTAACCGTACCAGTTGATGGCCAAAATCCGACTGAGATGGACGCGATTTTTCATTTCAAGCTTCGGCGGCAGGTTGGTAGAGGGCGGCACGGGCAAGCCAAGATTCGAGACTGTCAAATGGGATCACTCGCGGCAAACTTGGCAAAACTTCAATCAATGTCTCGCCCAGTTGGAGCGCCCCTTCCGGCTTGTGAGTGCGGATCAGGCGGTGGCGTTTCAGGCGACTCAATAAGGCGTCGAGGTGGGTTTTTTCTGGTGGCTCAATCTTATCAAAGGTGTTGCGAAAACGGGTCCATAATTCATCGACCGTCAGGATCACCGCACGGCTGGCCTCGTGAGTCCGGCGCTCGTCCCAAACCCGCCACAAAACCAGCAACAGCAGGGTTTCATCCTTGGTGAACTGCGCCAGTAAATGGCAAGTCTCCGTCCGCGGACGGGCTTGCAGTAAGGAGAAATCGTCGTCGATGATCAGCTCCAGCCCAAGCGGCGCGAGGTAATCCTTGAGGTGTTCCTGATAATGGTCACGGGCAAGCAGGAAATGGTCACGCCCCGCGCCGCTGCTGCCAAGCAAGGTGCCGCGGCCGATCAACTCGGCGAGAATTTCACGAATCGCCGGGCGGTCGTCGTCGGGGACGTCGGACCAGAATCGGGGCCAGTGGGGATCAGACATTGAAAAATAGGGAAAATATGGATCAAGGAAAGCGGGGTAAGCCCCAATCTTTTCATTTTAACTTCGTTGGATTTGAAAGCGTTCGACCTTCCAGCCAGCGTGGAGGTCATTCGGAATTTTTTCGGGGCTGAGGCCAGTGATTTTACCGGGGCCGTCAACGCTCCATTTCACGCGCTGGCCATCGGCGGTGACTGCGTGCTCGTACGCGGCGACGGCAAGGAGATCGAGCATCTCATCGAGATCGGCGGCAACGAAATCTGAGGTCATCACGACGCTGGATTTCTCAGGACAAAGCCGCGCGACAAGGCGGGCAGCGCGTTGCGGAGTGAGGGCGAGCCGTTGGCGTTCGCGAAGGGCGGCGAGCGTTTCCTCGGCGCTTTCGGCGCGGCCACCGGAATCCTGGTTAAAAGTCAAATCGGCGGGCAATTTCACCCGGCGGCTACGGGCGAGTGACTCGCTGCTAAAGAAAAATTTCACCTCGGGAACCCGCGGCGTAAAATCCGGTGCGGCGTCGCGCAGGGCGGCGAGTCGGCTGCCTGCGTGAGCGCTGTTGATAGCATCACAGTAAGCTTTGATGATTTCCGGGCGGCGGCCGCGGAGCTCGGTTTGGTAGCGGTAACGTTGTTGAGAAAGTTGATTAAACGAGGCCATTCGAGCGTCGATGGCATCGGCAACGAGGCGGATGGCTGCGAGCCGCTGCTCCAAATCGCGCAAAGCTTTTTCAGCACGATGGTAAGATTCGTTTTCGTCCCATTGGTAGTGCGCGGCCAGACCTGTCGCCAAGCGCTCTTTAACCAGGGGATCATCGCGACGATCGGCAATCGCAGAGCGCAAAACCTGTAAGCGCGGCAACAGACCATTTCGCCGCAATGAATCGTAACAAACCATGTGCTGCCCAGCCCCAAACTCGGCATACAACAAACGCAAAGTTTCCGCCGGCGAATCACTGAGCCGCTGGCGCCGGTCAAATAACGAAATTAGCTTTTCCACTCCGTGTAATTGCAGAATCGCGGTTTCAAGGCGCGCATTTACATCGGTGATGGTGCCGCGAATGGCGTCTGGCTCTTGCAATCTCGGATCGAGGATGTTCGGGCGTTCCAAAGTTTCACAAACACCCCGAACCGTGTCAGCGAAGGTCTTGAGCTCAGCAATTTCATCCTCCGCAAGTTCGCGCAGCAGTCGCAATAGTGGCCGGAGCCCCGGAGAAACCAAGGCCCAGCGCTCATGCAACCCAAGTTGCTGGTCTTCAAGCCAAACCGAATCACACAGCCGATTGAAAAATTGACCGGCACGCTGGCGGGCATCCCGCAGCGACGCACCCTCGTCGTCGGCCAGCACCACCTCAGGATGCGCCGCGAGAATTTCTCGAATCAGCGCAATCGCCTCAGAATGCGGAATCCGCCCCGATTCTCCTGCCACTTCCGCCAATCGCTCCGCACAATCGACATAAATCGCCGCCGACGGCCGGGTCAGCGGCCGAAAAAAATCCCGCGAAACCGACGCCTGCAATTTTTCACTGAGATTCGCCGCGGACATGTAACGGACTCAGTCTAGCCACCTCGCAACCGACAACCCAAGCAAGAACTACCCACCCGAAAGTGCTTTCTCAAAAAATCCAGTTGCATCCGGCCGCCAGCGAAGGCATCCAAGGGTTGTTAATCCCTTTATCATCTATGGCTGACCGTGAAGACAAGAATGTAGAAAACGTGCCCGGTAAGTTCTATGTGGACAGCCAGTGCATCGATTGCGATCTCTGCCGCGAGACCGCACCGAATAATTTCACCCGGGCCGAAGACGAGGGCTACTCCTATGTTTTCAAGCAACCGGAAAATGCCGAGGAACTCGCCCAAAGCCGTGAGGCGATGGAAGGTTGTCCGGTGGAGGCAATCGGTGAGGACGGCGCAGCCTAAGCGCCGCTCGGCGATGAGCAAAGCTCCGCACCCCAGTAAGATCCGTGAAGAGATCTTGCGGGAATGGCGCGGCGGCGATGAACCCACCGATCTCAACGCCGGTATCCACCGCGCCGAAAAGTTTGTGGCCGCGATTTTGCGCGCCGCCGGAGCGGAAGACGGACTGCACGAAGATCAAGTCCGAGCCACTTGGAAACAACTCGCCGGCGATTTCATTGCCCGACACACCGAGCCAATCTCGGTCAAAGGCGGCCACCTCGTCCTCCGCGTCACCCAGCCCGCCCTCCGCTTCCAATTGGAGCAAATGAAACCGATGCTCATCACCCGCATCCGCGACCAACTCGGCGAGGGACGAATCCAATCGATCAAATTTACTCTCGGCTAAATTTCCCGCTCCCTTCCCGTTTTCCCGCATCGCCTCGCATGTTTCGTAATCTTATTTTTGATTGGTCCGGTACTTTGGTCGATGATCTCGGCCCAGTCATTGAAGCCACCAACGCGGTGCTGGCAAACTACCAAGTCGCCGCCCTCGACCGCGAGAGCTTCCGCCGCTGCTTCCGTTTGCCTTACCGCGAATTTTACGCCGAGCTACTCCCGGGCGTCTCGCTCGAAGAACTCGAAGCCCATTTCCGCCCCGCCTTCGACGCCGCCCTCACCCCTGTCAGCGTGCTACCCCACGCTCGGGAAAAACTCGAGTGGTGCCGCAGCGTCGGCATCCGCACCTTCGTCTTAACCTCAATGGACCCGCTCGCCTTCGAGCGCCAAATGGATGATTTCGGCCTCCGTCATCACTTCGAAGCGACCTACTCTGGTGTTCTCGATAAACGAGAAATCATCCACCAAATCCTCGAAACCCACCACTTAAAACCCGCAGATACGGCCTTTGTCGGCGACATGACCCACGACGTGGAAACCGCTCGCCACGGCGGTATTTCCTCAATTGCCGTACTCACCGGCTACAACCACGCGGAAATCCTGGCCGCCGCCCGCCCCGACCTCACCGTCCCAGACCTCGGCGTTCTTCGCACCCTGCTTGATCGCCGTCGTGATTTTTCCCGGCCCGTCGCCACTGTCGGCGCGCTGATTCACGATGGAAATGGCCAAGTCCTGATGGTCCGCACTCACAAATGGGGCAACCGCTGGGGCATCCCCGGCGGTAAAATCGAACGCGGCGAAACCTCCACCGCCGCCTTACGCCGCGAGATCCACGAGGAAACTGGCCTTGAACTGATTGATATCAGTTTCGTCCTCGTTCAAGACTGCATCAACTCACCCGAGTTCGAACGCCCCGCACATTTCCTGCTGCTCAACTACCTCGCCCGCGCCACCACCACCTCCGTCTTGCTCAACGACGAGGCCGAAGAATTCCGCTGGCTTTTTCCCACCGCCGCCCTCGCCCTCGACCTCAACCAAGCCACTCGCTTCCTCCTCACCGAAGCCCTCGCTCACTCACTCATTCCCCATGCCTCCACTTGACACCATCGAGCTCCGCCGCCTCCACGTCAGCACCCTGATTGGCGTCCCCGATGCCGAGCGTGCCCTTGCCCAAACCCTATGGGTCACCGTCCGCATGAGCCCTTCACAAAATTTCAACAACCTCGCTGATGACATCTCTCGCACCGTTGACTATTACGCCGTTTCGCAGGAAATCGAAGCTCTCGCCGCCGCCCGCCCGCGCCGCCTGATTGAAACCCTCGCCGTCGAGATTGCAGATCACCTGCTGCACCACCACCCGCTCCAACACGTCGCCATTTCCATCGAGAAACACATCCTCCCAAACACCGAATGTGTCGCCGTCCATCTCGAACGCCACCGCCCAGACCCCGGCAAATTCCTAGTCGGCTCAACCGCCGCTCGCGAATAGATCGCTTGAAAGAAGCTAAATTTTATATTACTCAAATTTATCCCACTCCATAATATGTTAAAAAACCCTCGTTCTATGATTTCTCATCTCACGACACTTGCCGCAATAATCGCCACCTCCGCAGTTTGGTGTCAAAATGCCTCGGCTCAAGTCGCCGCGAAAAACACCAACTCGAAAAAAGTGGTCAAAGTGTATATCCTCGCTGGCCAATCGAATATGGTCGGAGTGGGCCGGGTCGCATTGGACCCAGCCGCAAATAGTGGCCAAGGCTCACTCGGTTACTTGGTCAAAAATCCCGAAACTGCCAAAAAATATGCCAATTTAGTCAACCCCGATGGCACCTGGAAAACCCGTGACGACGTTATGGTTTATTTCAAACGAGGTGAACAAGACCTTAAAAATGGCGGGCTCACAGTCGGTTTCGGTGGCGATAATAATTCGATCGGACCAGAGCTTGAATTTGGAACCGTCGTCGGTGACGCAACCGCAGCTCCTGTTCTGCTAATCAAAGAAGCTTGGGGCGGCAAAAGCTTGTGTGTGGATTTCCGGCCACCCAGCTCCGGCGGCCAACTCGGACCATTCTACACCTCAATTGTCACTGAAACGAAAGACATCCTAAAAAATTTCAAAACGCTCTTTCCCCAGTGGCAAGAATACACCCCCCAACTTGTCGGCTTTGGCTGGTTTCAAGGTTGGAATGATCGGTGTGACGATGGCACCGCTTCACGCGAATACGAGGTCAACATGGTCAACTTCATCAAGGACATCCGTAAAGATCTCGCATTCCCGAACATGCCTTTCGTCATTGGCGAGTGCGGGCTCTGCGGGCCAAGTGAAGCAAATCCGAAGGCGCTCGTGGTGATGAAGGCGCAAAAAGCTGCCGCTGAAAAACCTGAGTTTAAAGGCAACGTCGCCTTCGTCGGCACGGTGAATTTCTACCGCGAACCTTCAGTCTCACCCACTACCCAGCCGCACCACTGGCATCAAAATGCCGAGTCCTACTGCCTTGTCGGTGAAGCAATGGGCCAAGCTATGCTCAAATTACTCCCGAATCCGTAAAGACCATCCGACGAACTCACCAACTTTCCTGAGTCAACCCGCAGGCCGCTGAATGACAAACTCGCTGGCTAAAGTTTCAGGATGTCTCACCGTCACACACCGCCAATAACTGCGGCGATGCCTCCCGGCATCCCATACATCATCGGTAACGAAGCCGCAGAACGATTCTCGTTCTACGGCATGAGAACGATTCTGGTGGTATTCATGGTGCAGTATTTGCACTTCATGGATGGTCGCAGTAGCCATCAGCTTTCGCCTAACCAAGCGGTAGAATACTATCACCAATTTGCCAGTTGGGTTTATTTCACCCCACTCTTTGGTGCTTTAATCGCAGATATTTTTCTCGGTAAATACCTCACGATTCTGTGGCTTTCCTTAGTTTACTGCCTCGGTCATGTGGCCCTCGCTTGCATCGGCTCATACGGAAATTCACCGCTGTGGTTATTTGCCGGACTCTTACTCATTTGCCTAGGCTCCGGTGGGATCAAACCCTGCGTCTCCGCTCACCTCGGCGATCAATTCGGCAAAAAAAACCATCATCTGCTCTCGCGGATCTATAATTGGTTCTACTTTTCAATCAATTTCGGCTCGTTCTTCTCCACCTTACTCACCCCATGGTTGCTCGAAAAATATGGCCCGCACTGGGCGTTTGGAGTTCCCGGAGTGCTAATGGCAGTCGCCACGCTGATGTTCTGGCTCGGGCGCAATCGCTTCGTCCACATCCCACCGTCTGGCCGTAAATTTTTCAAAGAAGCATTTTCGGGTGAAGGTCTTGTAGCCTTCGCCAAACTGATTCCGTTGTTTGCCTTCATCGCGGTCTTCTGGTCGCTCTACGATCAAACTGGCTCATCGTGGGTGCTTCAGGCCGAGCAAATGAATCTGCACTTCCTCGGCATCGATTGGCTCGAATCACAAGTCCAAGCGGTCAACCCGATCCTGATTCTCGTCTTTATCCCACTTTTCACCTTCGTCATCTACCCGTGGATCAACCGAATCTCGCCACTAACGCCACTGCGGAAAATCGGCTTTGGCATGATTCTAATCGCGATCTCGTTCGGACTAACGACCTTAATCCAAACTTGGATCGATGCCGGCCAGCGCCCATCGATCGGTTGGCAAATCGCCGCCTACGTCATCATCACCGCTTCGGAAATCATGGTTTCAATCGTCGGCTTAGAGTTCGCTTACACCCAAGCCCCCAAGACGATGAAATCTTGGGTCATGGCTTTATTCTGGCTCTCAGTCTGGGGTGGCAATCAATTCACCGCACAAGTGAATCACTTCATCGACATCCCCTCTCCCGGAATTTCCCAATTTGCACAGGCTACTGCAAATCTCCCCGCCGACTGGCAAGCCTCACCTCGCAGTGTGATCTTGCCCGGCTATGATGGCGTGACCGGCACCACCGACGACCTTGTCGCACGCTGCCAGCAAGGACGACTTGAAACCTTAGAAATTCCAGACCGCCAAATTTTTCTTGCTGCAGCGACTCGGATTGAAGCGCATGCCAAGGATAGTTTCCCTTCAAATGCGGCAGCTCGGCAGCTCCTCGGAGGAGCCAAAGACTCGTGGGGAAACACTCTCGTTTATGATTTGATCGACTCGACCCATGCCCGAATCTCCAGTGCCGGACCAGACCGAATCCACAAAACGCAGTGGGACCTCGGCCTGATAATCGAAAAAATCACTGCCAATACCACTCCCACGACTGGAACTTGGCTCGCCCACCGCAAAACCAAACTCGGAATTCCAAATCAACCCATCGAAGCTGGCTTCACTCACCGCGAATTTTGCGGGGGCCAGAGCAAGCTCGAAGGCGCGGCATATTTCCGCTTCTTCACTTGGTTAGTGCTCGCAACCACCGTGATTTTCATTCCATTCGCCTATTTCTATCAGTCGAGGACTTATCTCCAAGATTGATTTAAGCCAAGCGTGCCATCACCGCCGCAGATAACAATTTCCCATCTGCCCGCCCTTCTGCCAGCTCTTGGCTGCGCTTCATCACCTTGCCCATGTCGGCCTTGCCGCTCGCCCCCGTATCGCTTACAGCCTGCTCGATGATCGCAGCAAGCTCTTCGGCACCCAGTGCCACTGGCAGGTAACGCCCTAGAATTTCGATCTCCGTTTTCTCAGTTGCCGCAAGCTCCGGCCGCCCCGCTTTTTCAAACTGCTCGCACGAATCAAGCCGTTGTTTGATTTGCTTCCGAATGATCGCAAGCACCTCTGACTCTTCTAACACGACGCTGAGATTACCTTTTTCGATCGCAGCATTCATCATGGCACTTTTCAAAGCTCGCAGGGCATTGAGTGCCAACGAGTCTTTCGCTTTCATTGCAGTTTTAATATCTTCAGGAATACGCTTGGCAGTGTCGCTCATGCCCCTGTCCTATCACGACGACGGCACCCGCCAAGCAAAACTCCCGGCAACACCGGGAGTTTTTTTAAAAAAATCCACTGCCAGAGGCCTCGAATCGATCAACGAATTAGCCATTCAGCTTTTCCAAAGCCTTCACCAGGAAAATACCGTTCTTTCGGATGAGCTTACCATCGAAGTAAATTTCACCGCCACCCCAGTCTTTGCGCTGGATGCTGACCATATCCCAGTGAACTTGAGAACGATTCCCATTGTCTGCTTCTTCATAAGCTTGCCCTGGAGTGAAGTGGAATGAACCCGCAATTTTTTCGTCGAAAAGAATATCGCGCATCGGTTCACGAATGAACGGGTGGAAACCGAGCGCGAACTCACCCACATAACGCGCCCCTTCGTCGCTATCGAGAATCTTGTTAAGCTCCTTGGTTCGAGAACCGGCCTCGGCTTTGACAATTTTGCCCTTCGTAAATTCTAGCCGAATGGCGTCAAAGGGAATCCCTTGATAGATGGTCGGTGCGTTGTAAGAGATGTAACCTTCCACGGAATCTTTCACTGGCGAAGTAAAGACTTCACCATCAGGGATGTTATAGTTACCACCCGAAGCAATCGCGTTGATCCCCTTGATCGAAAAGCGCAAATCAGTCCCAGGGCCTTTAATCTGCACGCTCTCGGTTTGATCCATCAATTTCTTCAGCGCATTCATCGCCGGAATCAGTGCTTTGTAATCGAGCAAGCAAACTTTGAAGTAAAAATCCTCAAACGCCTCAGTGCTCATCCCTGCTTGCTGGGCCATCGAAGACGAGGGCCAGCGCAGCACGCACCACTTGGTTTTTTTCACTCGATGATCGAGAACCGGGCGCATGTGGCTCATCGCTAAGCGCATCCGGTCGGCCGGAACATCCGAGTTTTCAGCAATGTTATTACCGCCACGGATGGCGATGTAAGCATCCATCTCTTTCATCTCTGCTAGCAAGTGCTTGGTAAGAATTTCGTATTGCCGATCTTCCGCACCTTTTAACATTTCGCGGGTAATCCGGTTCTGATGAATTCGGATAAAAGGCAGTGCGCCCTTGGCTCGAACCTCACGGATCAATGCTAAACCGATAGCATCGGGAACATCGTGCAAATCGATAAGAATCTTTTCGCCTTTTTTAAGCGAGGTCGAGTAACGAACCAATTGGCGGGCGAGAGCGTCGATGCGGATGTCGTGCATGACGCTTGGAATAACTTTTGAACCGACTATTTCCAAGTGCCAAGTCTCGAAATAATTGATTTTTAACAAAGTCCCAGCAACTCAAAAGACCGTGCAGATTATTCTCCGAATTAGCTGAAATAGCGAATCGTTTCAAATCTCTGCTCATTTCGTCAAATTGACGCTTGGCAGCTCGGGTAGGTGGACTACACCAAGGACGTGATACTCGGTATTCTTGGTTCTGGATCTGGTTCAAATATGCAGGCGATCCTCGACGCGATCGATCGCGGAACACTCGCGGCCCGAATTGCAATCGTACTTTCGGATAATCCCGAGGCATTCATTTTGCAACGAGCACGCCAACGTGGAATCCCAAGCGGAGTGATCGACTGCGGGGAGTTTAAAACGAAGTTTCCAGAAGCCGTGCAAGCAGAGACCGCGCGCCGACTCCAAGATGCGGGCGTCGAGCTCGTGTGCCTCGCCGGATTCTTACGCTTGGTAAAACAACCTTTGCTAGACGCATTTCCACAGCGGATTCTCAACATTCATCCGGCACTATTACCGGCATTTCCTGGATTAGAGTCTTGGAAACAAGCGCTCGACGCCGGGGCCACCGAGGCCGGCTGCACGGTACATTTTGTCGACGCGGGAATGGACACCGGACCCATCCTACTGCAGGAGGCCGTGCCCATTCTAGCAACCGATACGGCGGAATCCTTGCATGCAAGAATCCAAGTGGTGGAACACCGAATCTATCCGGCAGCCATTGCAAAATTAAAATAATCTCGCAACGGCCGCGGCTAAGCACCGCTCGCTGAGTCAGTGACCACCACGAAATTAAGGCGAGGACCTTACTTTTTCTTTTTTGCTTCCAAGCCTTCTTTCACTTTACCTTCGATTTCGGCATACATGATTGGGTCACCTTTGAGCAATTCCTTGGCCGCATCCCGACCTTGCGCCATCTGAGTGCCATTATAGCTAAACCATGAACCACGTTTCTGAACAATTTCCATCTCTAGCGCCAAATCCAGCAATGAGCCGGTAGACGAAATCCCTTCATTGTACATGATGTCGAATTCGGCCTCGGTGAAAGGAGCCGCAACCTTGTTTTTCACGATTTTAACCTTGGTCCGGTTACCCGTAACCGTGCCGTCGGTTGACTTAATCGCCCCAATCCGACGAATGTCGACCCGCACCGAGGAGAAAAATTTCAGTGCGCGGCCACCGGGAGTGGTTTCCGGATTGCCAAACATCACCCCAATTTTCTCGCGGATTTGGTTGGTGAAAATACAAACAGTCTGAGCCTTCGAAATGAGAGCAGTCAGCTTTCGCATCGCGGCGCTCATCAATCGAGCTTGGGCACCCACCGTGGAATCACCAATTTCGCCATCAAGCTCTTGTTTGGTGACCAGCGCAGCCACGGAGTCCAAGACAATCACCGCAATCGCGTTGGACCGGACCAGCGCTTCACAAATTTGAAGCGCTTCTTCACCAGACGAGGGTTGCGAAACTAACAAATCATCAAGGTTGACCCCAAGTTTGCGGGCATATTGAGGATCGAGAGCATGCTCAACGTCGATGAAAGCCGCCAAGCCGCCGCGCTTCTGGGCTTGGGCAATGACCGTTAACGTGAGGGTGGTTTTACCCGAAGATTCCGGCCCGAACACTTCCACAATCCGACCGCATGGAAACCCTCCGACTCCCAAGGCGCGGTCAATCAACAGATTCCCCGTTGGAATGACATCGACATCGACGCAGCGATCATCGCCCAAGCGCATGATCGCGGATTCACCGAATTCTTTCTGAATGTGGGCGATCGCGAGATCTAAGTTGCGCTTGCGAGCTTCATTGAGTTTTTCATTCGCGGATTCTTCGGAGGTTTGTTTAGCAGCCATAACAGTGTGTCGTGTGGATAAAGATCTGACTAAAGCAAATACAACTGGCAAGAAAAAGATGTTCGCTCGAACAAAAAAATGACCCTGAGAATTAGTCGGCTAAGCACAACATGCTAGATCGATATTTAAATTCACCTGATCCCCAGACGCAGCCGGGCTTTACCCGCAGGATCTAAGCTCGGGTCAGCCGTCCAAGTTACTAAAATGCCTTCGCGGAGCGGCACAAGTGGCTTATTTGAAAGCGTCATCGCTGAATTCTCGGTAGCCGTTAGCTCAAACTTCTTATATTCATAGCTTCCAAACGCGAGTTGCAACACCGCAATTCCAGGACCATTGATCTCTTTGGAACTCGCATCGATTTTCTCGGACGTTGAAACCCTTAGCCGCTTCTGATCGGTCCACACCAATTGCAATCGGTCGCCTTGGGTTTTCTCCTTAAAGACATCCACCTGCTTTTTATCACCGCTTTGTCCACTGTCAGCGTAAGCTTTAGGAAATTTCACGCGGATTGAAAAACGCAACTCGGAGGTCGCTTTTTCAGGTTTCAATAACCGACCACCTAACAAAATATCTCCTTGCTCCTCGCTGACCATGACCTCGAAACCCACATCCCCTTTCACCCTCCCCTGAAAGACCACGTCCTTCGGCTTAGCAGTCGCTGTTTGTGTCGATTCTAAGCTCATAGGTAAAATTTTAAGGCGAGTCATTTTGCCATCCGGCATCACTTTCTCCACCACAAACTCGACTGGGATCGTCAGTTTTTTACTCAGTGGCTGCGCTTTTTTACCCATCACTTGCAAGATCGCCGTGCCCTTCGCGGTCACTCCGAACTGGAATTTATAATTCTTAAATCCCACAAAATACCCTAACCAAATCTTTTCATTTATCGTCGGCAACTCCGCAGAAATGGGCAAACTCACCAGACCGCTGATCAGACCAACCATCCAGACGCTCGCGCTCGAATTAAAAATACGCATTTCCCATCCTGATCGCAAACTCCTGCGCTGGACCAGCCAAAAATCTATCGCCTCGTTCGCATCAAAGATATCTCACCAACTCAGCGACCGTTTCCTCATCCAGTCGCTTCACCAACGCAATTGTCAGTGCCAACATCTGCAAATAATCGTTCACATCAATAATCGAATTGTGCGAGTGAATGTAACGCGCGGGCACCCCGAGCACGATGCTCGGAACTCCCTCGTTTGCCACATGAAACGAGCCAGCGTCAGTCCCTCCACTCCGCCGCACCGTCACCTGATGCGGAATCCCTTCTGCCCGCGCGGTCTCGATTACCAGCCGCGCCAACCGTGGATTGGTGATCGCCGAGGGGTCAAATAAGCGGATTTGTACACCACCACCCAAGCGTCCTTGGCACTCCGATCTGGCAAAACCCGGCGCATCATCGGCCGGCGGACCTTCCAGAACAATCGCCACATCCGGCTTGGCAAAATTCGCCGCCGTCTTCGCTCCGCGCAAACCCACTTCCTCTTGCACCGTCCCACACAAAATCAACCGATTCGGATGTGCCGATTGAGCTAAAATCTGCCCTGCTTGGATCGTTCCCGCCATTCCCACCCGGTTATCAAACGCCTTCGCCATGAAATAATCCTCGCGCCCTAACTCGCAAAATGACGCCACCGGCGCAATTGGATCACCCACCGCAATCCCGAAGTTTTCGACCACATCCCGACGCGACTCCGCCGCCACATCGATAAACATTTGATCGATCATCATCACCTGCCGCCGCTGCGCTTCCGGTAAAAAATGCGGCGGCCGCGACGCCACCACACCTAACACTTTTTCGCCGCTACGGGTTAGAATTTCTACCCGCTGCGACAACAAATTATGCTCCCACCATCCACCAATCGTCACAAACTGAATAAACCCATCAGCCGTGATATTTTGCACCATAAATCCAACCTCATCCATGTGACCTGCCACTAACACCCGCGGCCCCTCATCTCCGGTTTCACAAAACACCGAGCCATTTCGATCCGCCGAGAGCTCACCGCACTCCTCCAACTCATCGACAAAAATGGCCCTCACCTCGTCCTCGTGCCCAGAAACCGCGTGAGCTTCTGTCAACTCTCGCAACAATGAAACTGCCTTCGTTCGCATATTCGAAATCCTGCGAAAGCTACCCGCCGCTTCCAAGCCTCATTCTTCAAAATTCATTCAAGACATCAGCTCAATCCACTAAGCTCAACTCGTCACCAGTTGTGCCAAGATTCATGACACCTCACAGCCCGCGATTCTAAAGGGATTCTAAGTGTGGACAACTTCATCCACTCGGCAATCACCCGAGCCACACCAAGAACCTAGCAATTCATCCGATGGCTTCGGACTTACCAGTAAATCCCCCGCAGCAAATCCGTACCCGCCCCTGCTCGAACTCTGGACCCTTCCGGCAGCCGAGTTTGCCACACCAATTCCAAAAATTGAGTTTCTTCACTTGGATCGTAAAAAGTGCCTCGGCTTGGATTCGAACCAAGGACCAATTGATTAAGAGTCAACTGCTCTACCGACTGAGCTACCGAGGCATGATCAAAATGTGCGATTTGCTTCTCTACTTTAAGACCTGCTGAAATCTGCAACACCGGAGGTTTAGCACCTCTGACCACGAGGGCAACGGTAAAATGAAGCCGATTGATGCATTATTTTTCACGACGAATCTATCATCGACAATTCGTCGTATTGGTTCAATCACCAGCCATCAACCATGAATCTCGTCCACGAATCTCGTCTCACACTGCGCTTAGCGCTGCCTCTCATGATTGGACAACTCAGCCAAATGCTATTAGGAGTGGCGGATACCTTGATGATCGGGCATCTCGGGGTAACCGAAATGGCAGCCTTGGCCTTCGCCAACTCCTTGTTTTACGTGCCATTTGTTTTTGGAATCGGCTTATTAACCGGGATTTCAGTCATCACCGCTCACTCTAGCGGGGCTAATGATCCAGCAGCGGCTCGCGGCAGCTGCCGTCACGGGCTTTTGCTTGCCTCCACCTTAGGCTTCCTACTTTTCGGGATCGCTTGGATTGCCTCGACGTGCCTTGACCTGTTTGGACAACCCGTCGAAGTCACTGAGCGAACCACCGTGTTTTTCCGTGTTCTAATGGCCTCAATGATTCCTGCCTTAGCCTCAATCGCACTCAAAAACCATGCTGATGCTCTAAACCGTCCATGGCCGTCATTTTGGATTTTTCTCGGCGGTGTCGGGATGAACGTGGCACTCAACTGGATCATGATTTACGGAAAATGTGGCTGCCCAGCTCTTGGCTTCGAAGGGGCCGCATGGGCAACACTAATCTCGCGGACCGCTATCTTACTGGCGATGATTCTGTGGTTAACCCGAACCCCTGGATTGAAGGGCTGGGTGCCTGATCGTTGGTTTCGCGCACCCGATTATTCCGATCTGCGGCGTTTATTCGCGATCGGTTTGCCGGCCAGTATCCAAATGACCTGTGAGGTTTCAGCATTTTCGCTAACTGGACTGATCATGGGATACTTCGGCTCAATTTCGATGGCAGCTCACCAAATCGCGATCACCCTCGCCTCTACCGCGTTCATGATTCCACTCGGACTGTCCATGGCTCTCACTGTCAGAGTCAGTGAAGTCCGTGGTGCAAGTAAATTACAACGACTACGACCAATCGCAATTTCGGGATGGTTACTTGCTTTAAGCTATTCGATGGTGGCAGCAATTTCATTTTTAATTTTTGGAAAAACCGCCGCCACACTTTTTATCGAAGATCCCGAAGTCATTGCCCTCGCCGGATCATTGCTACTCGTCGTAGGGCTATTTCAAGTATTCGACAGTTTGCAAGTCGTCTCATCCGCCATGCTGCGTGGACTACAAGATACTCGGGTACCCGCGATCATGGGCTTTGCCGCCTATGGCTTGGTCGGCCTGCCGGTCGGGGCTGGCTTGGCATTTGGAATTCACCTCGGAGCCATAGGCGTCTGGTCGGGACTCGCAACGGGACTCTTCGTCGCCGCGATCACGCTTGGCCCGCGCTTGTGGAAACACACCGCTCTACCCATCTCAAAAATCTCTTAATGGAAAGTACCCGCAGATATTTGATAATCAATACTTGTGAAGGATAAATCCCAGATCCCTTCAAAAATCGCATTTTCATGGCATTGGCGGATTGACAAGCCGCTGCTGGAGCCTAGAGTGCGCGCCCCGAGCCGGATCGCGGACGGGTTACGAACCTTTATTTGAGGCCCACGCCATGAGCAAACGCACCTATCAACCATCGAAGCGCACCCGGAAAAACCAATTTGGCTTCCGGGCTCGCATGGCCACCAAATCCGGCCGCGACATCATTCGCCGTCGTCGCCAAAAAGGCCGTAAGCGTCTTGTTCCTAAGGGCGTTGAAATTCAATACAGCCGCCACACCACGCAGCACGGCAACTGAGGCTCAGCCTCGGTGCTGTCACGGGAGTCATCCGTATCTTGGTCATGCGACTCCCACGGACATCCAGCATGACTCATCGCGCGGACTTTGCGCGGGTCAAACAAACCGGTCAGGCGAAAGCTGGCCGGTTTATTATTTTAAGCACACTCACGGATACTTCGTTACAAACAATCCGTACCGGCTTCATCACTACCAAACGCAGTGGTAAAGCCCATGACCGTAGCCTGTTGCGACGGCGATTTCGTTCGCTTGTGCAAGATCATGCACCCTCATTTGCGGAAATTCGCCGCTACCTCGTCACCATCGCTCGGCCGGGTGCTTCCAAAGCGACCTTCGCTGAGCTTGAGGAAGACTGGCTTCGGCAAGCCCACCGACTTGGGCTACTCCCTCGCCCCGAAAAAACACCGTGATCTCGCGACTCCTCACCACCGTGATTCGCGTCTTGATTCATTTCTATCAACGGATTCTCAATCCCATGTTGAAATTTACGGCAGTCCCTGGCTGTGGTTGTCGTTTTTCACCAACCTGCTCACACTATTTTCTCCAAGCAGTAGAAATTCACGGCCCTTTCCGCGGCTCATCCTATGGAATTTGTCGGATTTTCCGCTGTCATCCATGGGGTGCCTGCGGTTATGACCCGGTTCCATCGCGCCAAAATCTGGTGACGGATCCTAATTCCTGCGCCTGTCACCGCAAAATACCTCACGTCTAATCTCTCTACCACGCCTCCTCCATGTACGATCGAAAAACTTGGCTGATTCTCGCCTTTTGCGGCAGCCTACTCACTGCAAATCTCTATTATTCGAGCAAAAATCAAGCTGCCCAAAATCAGCTCCGTGCTCGCGAAGAAAATCTTCAACCCGCTCTCGCACCTCATCGCGAAACGCCTGCCACCAACAACGCTGATCTCACGGTCGAAACGGCTCTTCCTCCCACCGAAGAAGAAACTGTAATCCTCGAAAACAAAGATGTTATTTTTACCTTCACCAACATCGGTGGCGGCATCAAATACGCCGAATTTAAAAAACAATTTCAAGTTGATAGCAAAATCGACCTCGTTCAAATCAACCATTTCGGGGCTGGCCCGATCGGCGGCCTCGCCAGCGCTAACGAGACATTAGAAAATGTTGCCTACACCTACAAAGTTGACGAATCGATTAAAGACAAAAAAGCGGTATTTATCGTCAAACTGGCTTCCGGCCTGATCGTTAAAAAGTCGTTTTCCTTAGTCGAAACTGCCAAACCTGGATCTTCTTATTTACTTCAATTCGAGCTTAAACTCGAAAACACCACCACCAGCGCCACCAATCTTAGCCAATGGAGTATTTTTCTCGGCGAAGCATCCCCGCTCTATCAAGCCGAAGTCGGCCAACAAACCGGTTTCTTCTGGCGTGAAAACGGTAGTATCAATTTCAAGGATGGTTCAACTTTCAAAGGTAACATTATCAGCTCCGCAAAATCTTCAATCAAGAGCGACAGCGTAAAACCTGTCGAATTCGCGGGCGTTACCAATCAATTTTTCACCACCGTCATCCGTCCGCTTCAGCCGGTCATCGCGAACGTCTGGGCCAAACCGAATTTGGTAAACTTATCCCCCGGCGCAAAACCAGTAACTGCCGTGAGTGCCGGTCTCCAACTCCCCGCGGTCACCCTCAAACCCGCGGAACCGCTAACTCTCAATTACCTTGTCTTCATCGGTCCCAAACACAACCCGATGCTCCACAAAATGGAAAGTGCTTGGGGCGACGGTTGGGGCGACGTCATGCAATACGGCTGGTTTGCCTTGGTTTCCGGTACCCTGAATTGGCTGCTCAATTTCTATCATAGCATTCTTGACCACGTCGCCAAAAGCGGCTCATGGGGCCTCGCGATTATTCTACTCACGATCACCGTCCGGGTTGCGATCTGGCCACTGCACGCCAAATCCACCCGCACTATGAAACGGATGGCTAAACTCCAACCCGAGATGGCCAAAATTAAGGAAAAATACGCCGATGATCCTAACAAAATTAACACCGAAACAATGGGTCTCTATCGGAAATACGGGATCAATCCCCTCGGTGGCTGTCTTCCGATGTTGATTCAAATTCCGATTTTCTTTGGTTTCTATCGAATGCTGCAATACGCCGTCGAGCTGCGTGGCCAAGGCTTCCTCTGGGTTCACGATTTGTCTCAACCTGATACCCTCACCCATCTCTCATTCCTCAACAATCTGCCACTGA
>JAYWAR010000431.1:0-3314 GCA_043782285.1 Akkermansiaceae bacterium
GACGATTTCATCTGGATTCCCAACAATTTTACCCCGCGTCTGGGTTGCCTCGCTGCTCCGAATCATCCAAGGTCTCCCCATGTGGTCCAATATACGTGAATTCGAAGATATCCGTTATGAAACAACCGATGAGGGAAGTATTGCCAAAATCACCATCAACCGACCTGAAGTCCGCAACGCTTTCCGCCCGCTCACAGTAAAAGAATTGCTCATCGCCTTCGACCTTGCCCATGAAGATCCCAAGGTCGGAGCCATCATCCTCACCGGAGCCGGCGATTTGGCGTTCTGCTCCGGCGGTGACCAAAAAGTCCGCGGCCACGCTGGCTACATCGGCGAAGACGGCGTCCCTCGCCTCAACGTACTCGACCTTCAGAAAAAAATCCGCTCCCTGCCCAAACCCGTGGTCGCGATGGTTGCCGGCTACGCCATCGGCGGTGGCCACGTCTTACACATCGTCTGCGATCTCACCATCGCCGCCGACAACGCCCGCTTCGGACAAACCGGCCCCAAAGTCGGCTCCTTCGACGGCGGTCTTGGCTCCAGCTACCTCGCTCGCATCGTCGGTCAGAAAAAAGCCCGCGAAATTTGGTATCTCTGCCGCCAGTACGACGCCCAACAAGCCCTCGACATGGGTTTAGTCAACACCGTCGTCCCACTTGCAGAACTCGAAAAAGAAACTCTCCAGTGGTGCCGCGAAATGCTCGCTCACTCGCCACTCGCCCTCCGTTGCTTGAAATCAGCCCTCAACGCCGACTGCGACGGACAAATGGGCCTGCTCGACCTCGCCGGTAACGCCACTTTACTTTACTACATGAGCGAGGAAGGTCGCGAAGGCAAACAGGCCTTCCTCGAAAAACGCGCCCCCGATTTCTCAAAATTCCCACGGGTGCCATGATCCAACCCACACCGAAATACTTCTTCGACTTTCCTCTAATTTAGCCTTCCAGAACATACTCTCAGAGTATTATTTAAAAACCATGAAATTGCTTTTCGTCGTCGCCGCTGCACTGATCCTAAATTCCTGCAACACCTGTATCGGCATCTTTCGCGACACCAAGCAGGGCTACAACTGGACCAAAAACAAAATCCAAGGTAGCGGCGGCGGCCAACCCGATCAATCTGGCGCACCAGTTTATTGATCTAAGCCGCTTCCTTGATGCCAAACGCTTAAATTTTCAGATTCCACAAGATCTGTCACTCTGCTTGAATGCTGAGGTGACTTTCGCTAGCCAAATCACAATTGCCCGAATTTGCTTGGTTCCCATCTACGCGGTCCTCGCATTTTATTACGGCCACACCCTTCAAATCGGCCAGCCTATCGAGTCACTGCGCGGGTGGGCGCTCGGAGTATTTATCCTCGCAGCCTCCAGCGACGGCATTGACGGCTGGGTTGCTCGCCGTTTTAACCAGTGTTCTAAATTCGGTGCCTACATCGACCCAATCGCAGACAAGGCACTGCTACTCACCGGAGTGATTACCCTCTCGCAAATCGATTGGGGGGCTCCAGGCTGGCGTTTGCCATGGTGGTTCGCCGCCATCGTTGTGTTGCGTGACTCCATCATCCTTGGCGGAATCAAAATCCTTTACCTCAAGCATCGCGAAGTAAAAATCATTCCACACTGGACCGGTAAAGCCTGCACCGTTTCGCAAATGTTTGCAATCGGCTGGGTAATGTTACGAGTCGTCTCGATTTCACCAATCTATCCGTGCGCACTTGCCGTTTTTTTCACCCTTTGGTCCAGCGTTACTTACATCCGCCAAGGACAACAAATCCTTCGCGGCGGTGACCCGTAACCCACACACAAATTTGTGCCTTACCCGGGAATTCCCACCGTTCCCAAAATTTTAGGAACGATGAGAAATTAAATCCACTCAAGTTGGCTGCTCGCCACGAGCCATTACCACCTTGCCCGTCCGAACCGTCTCGATGATGTTAAACTGAGAGAACATGGTGATCGCAGCATCGATTTTCAAACTATCACCATGAAGCATTACAATCATTGAGGTTGGAGTGAGATCCACTGTTTTCCCCGAAAAATGCTCAGAAATTTGCAAGGCCTGAGACCGCTCGGTTGGTGAACAACAGATCTTAATTAAAATCATCTCCTTAGTCACCGAATCGTCAAAGGTGTGCTCCGAGCAATGAATTACGTCAATCAACTTGCTAACTTGCATGATGATTTGCGAAAGCCCCTCTGGATCACCAGAAATCCCGATAGTCATTCGAGAAAAATTTACATTACGACCTTCAGAAACAACCAAAGAATCAATATTGAAACCGCGCCGAGAAAAAACTTGGCAAATCCGCATTAGGACACCGGGCTCATTACTCACGAGTACCGAAAGCGTATGAGTCGGACCGCGCAAAATTACCGAAATTGGCACGGGAGTGTCTGTGGTGACGATGGAAGGCATAGAAAATTTAGAATTTAAAATTAAAGTTAGAAGTTAAACGATTTACTCGACAAATCATGTAGAACCGACGGGTTTCGCCATCTTCGTTTTCGGCGCTTCCGTGATCATATCTTCAAGAGCTGCACCAGCAGGAATCATCGGAAAAACATTGTCTGTTTTGACACACTCCGCATGAATTAAAATTGGCCCATCGTTATAAGCCAAAGCTTTTTCAAGCTGCTTGGTGACATCAGCCGGTCGCTTAATATGAACAGATGGGATACCATAAGCAGCCGCGAGCTTGCAGAAATCTGGATTTCCCACCAAATCCACCCCGGAAGTTCGGTCATCATAAAATAACTCCTGCCACTGACGAACCATCCCGAGATAGTGGTTATTCAGAACTACGATTTTGATAGGTAATTTATGAATAGCGGCCGTTGCGAGCTCAAACAACGTCATTTGAAATCCACCATCTCCAGAGATCGAAATAACCATTTTGTCCGGACAAGCAAACTGCGCACCAATTGCCGCCGGAAATCCAAAGCCCATAGTCCCTGCTCCACCAGATGAAAGCCAATGATAAGACTCGTGATTCTTATAAAACTGAGCCGCCCACATCTGGTGTTGCCCAACATCGGTAGAAACAATGGCTTTGCCCTCCGTTAAATGATAAAGCTCATCAATCACTTGCTGCATCCGCAAACCACCTTGCTTTTTATAATTGAGCGGAAATTTCTTTTTATAACCATCAAGCTTCGCAATCCAATCCGTAGTCTCGAGCGGACCAATTTTCTCGTTAATTTCTGACAAAACTGCTTTAGCATCACCAACGATTTCAACATGGGCACGCACCATCTTACCCATTTCTGCCGGATCAATATCAATGTGAATGATATTTGCAGTCGCACAAAATTTCG
>JAYWAR010000432.1:0-9149 GCA_043782285.1 Akkermansiaceae bacterium
GCTGAACTCCGGCTCGGAGATTTAATTCCTTGGTTAAATTGCGGCTTTGAATGCAATTGCCTTAAGCGTCTTAAATTGGATTTTTGTGGAATCATTGGATTGGATTTTTGATTCAAATTATTAATAGATATAAAAAATATCCATAGATTCAAATTTCCAACAAGCAATTCCTATTCAATGCCTACAATTTTATTTTAACCAAACTTCAGATCGTAAATTGTTGATGGAAGTCATGAGGTGGGCGAGATTTCTAGACCCGCGCCCACTCAAAATAACCATCATATGGCATCCAAGCGAAGAAAGCACTACATCGCCGGGTTTAAAGCCTAAGCTCTCGAACTTCTCACCACCGGCAAGCCAGTCAGCCAAGTCGGCAAAGTTCTCTGCATCAGTAGCAATCGGCTCTACCGCTGGACGAGCTGAGTGCCCTGCGCCACAAAAACGCCCATTTTAGATTAAACAACGCGATTTTTAAATAAACCGCAGTCATCTTCGGTGCCAAAAATCCATACAAGTCCGGCAAATGATGACCCAAATCCATGCTATCACCGGCCACGGCATCCGCCAAATTCACACTGCTCTGCTAGTCATCCGCAGCAGCTGTTATCGCGCCGCTCCCCCACCGCCACCCAACTTATGATATAGGGACATGACAGCGGGACAGGCCTTCTGTCGTCAGCCTTCTGTCGTCAATTACAGGAAATCGCAGATAAACTATCGAAAGAGTAATTCGGCTTGAATCGCGTATCGACCCGACAGGAGTGGCTGAAAGCATGATTGAAGCTAACCGAGCATGAATCGCCATGGAAAAACCTCATAAATTTTGGCCGAGGGCATCCCATTCTTTCGGAGAAACTTTGTATTTTTGGTATTCCATGAGAGTTTTCCAGTGGCCATTTTTCTTAACGAGTAGCTCCTCGAAGTGAATATATTCTTGGCTGTATTTGCCGTCGGCATGGACGCTTGAGTAGAGGAAAATTCCAGTTTCGTGGGCGGTGGTTTCATCGCTGAGACGTTGAGAGAATCGGAATTCAACTGTAGTTTTTAGTTTTTTCGACTTGGTGGCGACGAATTCTTTTTTCCAACGGGCCAGTGCCACCGATAGAGGTGAGCTCGATTTTTTGCTCCCGGAAACTAAGACTCCTTCTGGATGGCAGCTTGCCGCGTAGGCTTCGAAATCTCCCTCTTTTACGGATCGTGAAATTTCGGCCCAGAATGCATCTAGCTCGATGATTCGGGATTTTTTGGTATTTTCCGCGAAACAAAGGTGCGGTTGGAAAAGGAAAGCCAAGACGAGAATAAAGGTTAGGCGATTCATTAGATCAGGGTAGGTGGATGCTGTAGCGAGGGATAAGTGACGTTTTTCAGTTGAGGCCAGCTTGTCTGGGGAGGTGTGGCTGCATGTCCTGACCTGGGACAGTAAGACTCTGATCTCTGCCGACATTGAGAGAAGTTATGAAGGTTCTAACTACGAATTGTAGGGATTAAAGATTAGCAGGTTTATTTTTGAGAGAGTTTAATTTCGAACATTTGTGGCCAATATTTACCGGTGACGAGTAGGTTGCCGGACTTGGGGTCGTAAGCGATGCCGTTTAGGACCTCGGCGTGGTTGGGTTGGGTGAGTTGGTTTTTTAAACCTGCGAGGTCGAGCCAGCCGGTAACTTGGCCGTCTTGAGGTGAGATGCGGGCGATTTTGTCGGTTAAATAGATGTTGGCAAAGATTTGGCCATCGATCCATTCTAGCTCGTTAAGATGGGTGACCGGGCGCTTGCCGTCCTTGACGCTGAGGGTTTTTTTGACGGAAAAATCCTTGGGGTCGATGAATCTGAGGTCGCTGGAGCCATCACTCATGATGAGTTGTTGACCGTTGTTGGTGAGGCCCCAACCTTCGCCCGGATAGGTGTGAGTGCGGATCGGTTTGAAGGTCTCAGAATCTAGCACATACACGGTATTTTCCTTCCAGGTGAGGACCCACAGCGAGTGGTCAAGGATGGTAAGACCTTCGCCAAAAACAGTTTTGGCGAGGGGGCGTTTGCGGATAATTTTGCCACTTGCGGGTTCGAGTTCGCGGACTGTGGACTCGCCATACATGCCGGTGCTTTCAAATAAGCGACCGTCGGTGAGTTGCAAACCTTGGGTGTAGGCGGCTTCGTCGTGGGGGCGGGTGGAGATGAGCTGATAGCTGAGCGGTGACGGTGGGGATTTCTGGCAGGCGCTTAATCCGAGTAATGCGGCGGCGAGTGTGAGGAGGGATTTCACGATTTAGAGGGCGATTAGTTTTTGCCAGCAGCCGAGGAATCCCGGAGTGAAATCCGCGGGGTGAGAGGCGACCCAAGCGGTGATTTCTGCGAGTGGAAACCACATCACTGCGTCTATTTCGGCAGCGGGGAAGCGCAACGGGCCATCGTAGCGGGTACGATAGAGGCAGACGTGCTCCCAGCCAGTTTCTGAGCTGGGCGAGAGGCGGGCGATTTCCTCCGGTGCGGATTCGGGGGTGATGGTCATTTCCTCATGGAGTTCCCTGAGGGCAGCGGTGGGATAAGCCTCGCCAGCGTCGAGGTGACCGGAAACGCTGGAATCCCAGAGGCCGGGGCAGGTATCCTTGAGTATAGAGCGTTTTTGTAAGAGCAGATCGCCGCGTTTGTTGAAAACGAAAACGTGGACCGCGCGGTGAAGCAGCTTTTTTGCGTGAACTTCGCCGCGGCTGGCGGTGCCGGTGACTTGGTCGTGGTGGTCGACAACGTCGAAAATTTCAGTCGATTTTTGAGGCAGATCTTTGAGGGGATGCGGGTCATAAGCACGGGTGAGATCGACCCATTGGGCGAGGGTGAGTTCCTCGCCACGAACGGTGGTGGTGACGCCGAGTTCAGTGGTGATTTGCTCCCACGGTGGGCCAACGGGCAGTTGTTTTTTAAGTTGTTTGCGGCGTTGGGCGAATCCACGGCGGATCAGTTCGTCGAATAAGCGATAGTCAAATGTTGGTAGCCCGCCGATTCGCGGAGTCAGGACTGCGACGCTCGAGTCGATTTTGGGCTGTGGGTAGAACGCTTCAGGTGGAACTGTGCGGAGTGGTTTGACTTGCCAGTTTGCTTGAGTGCGGAGTGAGAGAATGCCGTAATCTTTGGTGCCGGGTTGGGCAGCGAGTCGGTCGATGACTTCTTTTTGCAGCATGATCACTGCCCGCTCGAACGGATGCGGGCGACTGAGGAGATTTTTCAGGATCGCTCCACCGCAGGAGTAAGGGAGATTGCCAAGAAATTTCAGGGGACGGTGTTTAAAAAGCTGGCGGCAGTCGAATTTCACGGCATCCGCATGGTGAACTTCGACGCTGGAATCTTCGCGATACCGGTGGGTGAGGGCGGCGGCCAGCCGTGCGTCAAACTCGATCAAAATCAAACGCCGGACTTTGCCGACCAAGTGCTCGCTCAGAGAGCCGGTGCCCGGCCCGACCTCGACCACTGCGTCATCGGCGGTGATATCGAGCTGTGAAACGATCCAGCGCGCCATGTTCGGATCGATCAAAAAGTTCTGTCCCAGTTGTTTACTTGGCATCACCCCTGCGTGAATCAGCGCCTCTCGAATTTCCCGACCAGTCATGGCCGCCGTTCATGCCGCATTCCGAGCAGGTGCGCAACCTCAAGGATTGGCTTGCCGCTGCGGGCTTGATCGTTTCCCATCCGCACATGTCGTCGCCGAAATTGAAGAAGTCGCTTTCCTCCCACCGTTGGGTCCTCGGTTACCTGATGAAGGAGAAGGTGATTTTTATACCTTCGTTGGCCGCCTTGTTTTTCACCGCGATCCTGTCGTTGGGCTTCCCGTATTTCCTCAAGGAGCTCATTGGCAACCCAACGGACGCCTTGCGTCATGGAGTGGATCCGGCGGAAATTTTGGCCAAGTCCAATCACATTGTGTTGATGTTAATCGGGGTGTTGGCGGTGCAATCGGTCATCGCGTTCTTCCGAGTCCAAGGGTTCATTCGTTCTGGCGAGGCGGCGATGAACCACCTCCGGCGTGACATTTTTGATCATCTGGTCAAGCTGCCGGTGCCTTTTTACCAAGAGCAGCGATCGGGAGCTCTGAGCAACCGGGTTTCAGCGGATTTGGGAATCGTCCGTGAAACGCTTCTCAATGCCGTCCCGCAAGCAGTCCGGCACACGGTCATTCTGATCGGTGGGCTTATTTTTATCTTCGTTGCTTCGTGGAAGCTCTCACTGATTATGCTTGGAAGTGTGCCGGTGGTGGTGCTGGCCATCGCATTTTTCGGGCGCAAAGTGCGCGGTTTTTCGCGCGATGCCCAAGATGCGTTGGCTGAAGCTGGCACCGTGATTGAAGAGACCACCCAAGCGATCGTGGATGTCAAAGCTTTCGGCAATGAAGGGCTGGAAGCTAGCCGTTACCAAAGTTCGCTCGACTCGTTTTTCGCGGTTTCGATGCGTGGCGCCCGCCATCGAGCGGCGTTCCTGTCCTTCATCATTTTTGCGCTGTTTGGCACCGTTGCTTTTGTCACTTGGTTCGGTGCCCGGATGTATGCTCACGGTGAAATCGACTGGACGAATTTTGCGGCATTCATTTTATTTTCAATTTTCGTCGGTGCTTCACTCGGCTCGTTTCCGGAGATTATCTCGCAGTTTCAGCAAACTGCGGGTGCGACCGAGCGGCTTCGCGAAATTTTCGAGACCCCGGGCGAGCGGGTTGGCGGCGACACTGGCCTGAGCCTCGAGGGTGCGCTCGACTTTGTGGGGGTTAATTTCCGTTACCCTTCGCGGCCAGATGCCCAAGTTCTCAATGACATCAATTTCCAAGTTCAGCCTGGCCAGCGGATTGCCTTGGTCGGTCCTTCGGGTGCGGGGAAATCGACGATTTTCGCATTGCTCCTCGGTTTTCATCACCCGGAGTCCGGCCAAATTTTGTTGGATGGCCGCGATGCTGCGGAGATCAGCCTCGCTTGCCTGCGTGGGCAAATGGCGATCGTTGCGCAGGAAGTTCTGCTATTTGGCGGCAGCATTTTGGAAAACATCGAGTATGGAAATCCGGGGGCCAGCCGCGAAGAGATTGCTCGTGTCGCAGCGATGGCCAATGCCCACGAATTCATCACGGCTCTGCCTGAAGGCTATGACACCCTAGTCGGCCCGCGTGGAACCAAGCTTTCCGGTGGCCAACGCCAGCGGATCGCGATCGCCCGTGCGATCCTCGCCAATCCTCGGATTCTGTTGCTCGACGAAGCAACTTCTGCGCTCGATGCCGAGAGCGAACGGCTGGTTAACGAAGCGCTTGAGCGGGCAATGGTCGGCCGGACTAGCTTAGTCATCGCTCACCGGCTCTCGACCGTCCGCCACGCCGATAAGATCCTGGTCTTTAACCACGGTCGAATCGTCGAAAGCGGTAACCATGAGCAGTTGATCGCCGCAGGTGGAACTTATAAGTTGCTTGTCGAAACCCAGTTGGTCTGAAGCGCCGCGCGGCGTGGGTGGAGCGGTGGAATTTTGAGCTGCGATTGGGATGACCTGGCTTATTTCATGGCGGTGTCCCTGGCGCTGGCGACTTTGCTCAAATTGTATTTATGAGAAACCAAGCGATCATCAGTAGCCCGATGATGATTTTTAAAATCATTCCGGCGAGGGTGCCGACCACCGAGCCGACTCCAGAGATTACGGCCTGGTGGCCTTGTTTTTTGGCGATCATGAACTCGCAAAGGAACGCGCCGACTAGCGGTCCGAGCAGCAGACCAAAGGGCAGGAAGGCTAGCCCGATGATGCTGCCGCCGATGGCGCCGAGGGCCCCCCATTTGGTGCCGCCGAACCATCTACTACCCGCCGCTCCGCTGAGCATCTCGAAAATTTGGGAGACCACCATCAGCAGGATTAAAATCACGAAAGTCCCGCCGGTGAGCCCCGAGTCTGCCCCGCGCATGAGCCTGTAGGCGATGGCGGCGATTAAAATGATCAAGTGTCCAGGCAAGATCGGCAGCACGCAGCCGATCGCCCCGGCCAGGAGCAGGCAAATGGTGACGAACCATGCTGCGCCGATTCCCGCACCGTGCCAGACACCGATTGATTGGATGATTTGCCACATGCCGCGTTACTTACGTTGTTTCCGGATGTGTTGCAACTCATGCCTTTGGAGTTGAGTTGCGGTTCTCGCCAGTTACGCTGCCCGCGTTGACCCCATGAAGTATTTTTCGATTTTCAAAACGCTGGCGCTATTGGCCACCCTGTTCCCGTCGCTTTCAGTCGCTCAAACTTCGGAGAGTGTGATGGTGGTCGAGGCATACTCTGGAAAAATTTTGGTTGCGGAGAATGCTTCGGCCAAGCGTCCGATCGCCAGCCTAACCAAAATTGCGACCGCGATTGTGACCGTGGATTGGGCGACGGCTACCGATACGGATCTCGCCACCACCACCATCACCGTGCCGCAAACGGTGAGCCTGGTCGGCGGGCCAAATCCGATGAATCTCCAACCCGGCGATCAAATTACGCTGCGCGATGCGCTTTACTCGGCACTGCTCGGTTCCGACAATCTTGCGGCGCTGACGATTGCCGATCACGTAGGCCGGGAAATCCTCACTCGGCGAGGGGCATCCGGTGATTCGGTGGCCGCTTTCGTTGGCGAGATGAACCAACTGGGCAAAGCTTTGGGAATGACTCAGACCCGTTTTGCCAATCCCCACGGTCTCGACCGACCGAACGCCAAAGGCTACTCGACTGCCGCAGATGTCGCACGCTTGTCGATTTACGCGATGCGCCGCAATGCCCTCAATTTCATCGTCCGCCAAAAAGACCGGCAGATTAGCGTGACTGGCTTGGCGGGTAAACGCGGTTACCGGGTTAAGAATTCGAATGAGCTAGTCGGAGAGTCAGGAATTCTTGGAGTTAAAACCGGTACGACCAATGCTGCAGGCCCTTGCCTTGCGATTTGTATGGATCGTGAGCCGCTGGTTCGGCAAAAACCCGATGGTTCGAAAGGTGCGACCCCGCGCCGTCTGATCGTGGTGGTGCTCAATCATCCGGATCGTTTCAACCGTGCACGCGGCTTGCTCCGCGAAGGTTGGGCGATTTATGATCCTTGGCTGGAGTCCGGTGCACCCCTTCAGAATCGCGAGCGTGAGATTCTCAGCTTGCCAAGCCCCCTGTAATCTAAATCAGTTCATTTCATGAAGATCGGAATTCTCAACAGCGGCGGCGATTGCCCAGGGCTCAATGCGGTGATTCACGGGGTGGTCGGTGCGGCCGACCAACTCGGCTGGGAAGTGATTGGTTTCCGCGACGGCTTCGAGGGGATGTTAGCTCCCGGCGATTTCACCGTGCTAAAGCCTAAGGACACCATCGGAATTCTGAAGTTGGGTGGTACCATTCTCGGCACGACCAACAAGGGCCATTTTGCCGCTAAAGTCGGTAAGGGTGACATCGCTGAAGTTCCGCCAGAGATCGTCGCTCAGGCGAAACAAACGATGGATGCACTCGGAATATCAGCGTTGGTGATCGTCGGCGGTGATGGCTCGCTCACCACTGGCTTGCAACTCTATCGCGAAGGTTGGCCGATTATTGGGGTGCCGAAAACGATCGACAACGACCTCAGTGCCACCGCCTTCACCTTCGGCTTTGACAGCGCGGTAAGCACAGTGGTCGATGCCCTCGACCGTCTTCACACCACCGGAGAAAGTCACAAGCGAGTGATGGTTTTGGAGGTTATGGGACGTCACGCCGGTTGGATCGCGCTGTGGGGTGGCATCGCTGGCGGCAGTAACGTGATCCTGATCCCGGAAATCCCCTTCTGTTTCGAAAAAATTACCGAGTTTATCAACCAGCGCGATGCCCAAGGCTATCACAGCACTTTGGTGGTGGTTGCCGAGGGAGCGACCCTGCCAGATGGTGATTTGGTCACTTTGGAGCTGAACTCAGGCGGTGAGGTTCGGCTAGGTGGCATCGGTGAGCGGGTCGCAGCGCGACTCAAACAGACAACGGGTAAAGACACCCGCGCCTGCACCTTGGGTCATCTGCAACGCGGCGGTGCCCCAACGGCGCTGGACCGGATTCTCGGAATGCGCTTCGGGGTGATGGCGGTGAAACTTGCGGAAGCGGGTCAGTTCGGGCGGATGGTGAGTTATCAGGCTTATCACGTTGACTCGGTGCCGATCGAGGATGCGGTACATCAACTGCGACTGGTTGAGCCGCACAGCGAGCTGGTTCTTGCCGCCAAAGCCGTTGGGATTTGCTTCGGCGACTGAGAAAACCGAGCGTTGCTAAAAATTCTCTGCAAGTAACCGCGAATGTCCGCGGCTCCCTCACAAAACCACCCTTAAAACTTTATTTTTCATCATGTCTTGCGATCCATTACTTCAACTTCTGCGGCGTAAAGCCCGTTTCACCGACCAGCAACTCGCGGATCTTCTAAACATTGACAAGGCGGAGATCGCGGCCCGTGTTGCGGCATGGGAGGCGGATGGCGTGATCTTGGGTTACCACGCGGTGATTGATTCTGAGGCCACGGGTGACACTTCCGTTTCAGCCTTCATTGAGGTCAAAGTCACGCCCGAGCGTGGCGGTGGGTTTGATCGTCTGGCGTTGCGGATTGCTCGTTTTGAGCAGGTCGTTTCCTGTTACCTGGCCAGCGGTGGCTACGATCTGATGGTGGTGGTCGAAGGCCAAGATCTGCGTGAGGTCGCTCGCTTTGTCTCCGAAAAACTCAGCTCATTGGAAGGCGTAATTTCCACCGCGACTCATTTCCGACTGAAGACTTATAAGGAAAACGGGTTTTTATTCGAGCGTGAAGCCCGCAGCGAGCGCTTAGCTGTTTCACCTTAAGCTGCGGATTACGCTGAGGGTAGGAAAATCGCCTCGTTGCGCGCGGCTAAGTGGTCGCGCGTCACCGCAATGAAATCGGGCTCACGGCATTCACAGGAAATTAGGCTGCGAGTAAATTCAGGGTTACCGAAGCTGGTGCAGACTGCGGCATCTGCAGCATCGCGGCCGGTGGCGATGCGGATCAGGCCGTTGAGCGGTGCCAGCTGAGTGGCGTCAAAAAGATACCAAGTACCACCGATGAAGACCTCAAAGCAGGCATGAAAATCCTGCGGAGCGAGTTGATAAGCATAACAGGTCATGTAGCGCGCCGGTAGGTTGAGTGCGCGGCAGAAAGCGATGGCCAGATGG
>JAYWAR010000433.1:0-24252 GCA_043782285.1 Akkermansiaceae bacterium
GGAATCTTTTGATGTCTGATGGGAATCGAATTATCACGATCATTCCGGAGCCTTCCAGCATGCTTATGGCTTTCGCGGGGCTTGGTTTGCTGCTGAGAAGAAAACGTTAAACAAAATTTTCCCGGTGGTGGCTGGTGTTCGCTGGCTGTCACTGGAGATTTTGAATTTTTGAATGATGCGAATTCAAGGGTCATGGGTTTGTCGGATTTCAATCGGCAGCTTGTTATGGGTGGGGACTCTTTCGAGTCTTCAGGCTGGCCCGTATTCTGCCGCGCTTAACGATCCGAGTAACAGTTATGATGCCCCGGTGCCAGGTTTTCAGGGGCCTCACGGAATCGGCATGGCGCGCCTGGTTGCAGGTTTTGATGAAAATAATGACCCGATTTACCAAAATCCGGGGAACTACGTGAATCCTATATTTTTCGACTGGGCAACGAGCGTTACTCAATATTTCCGAGCCGATGCAGGGTCTCAATTCAGCAGTCCTTCGCTGGCACTTGGCCCGGTGACGGGGAACAATTTTGACGTGGTGTCGTTAGGTGATCTGTCAGCACTTCAAATTAGCTCAGGAGCCTCACCGGGTTCGATTACCTTGCAACTTGCCAAACCGATTCAGAATCTTTCGGGGCCCGATTTTGTGGTGTTTGAAAACGGCTTTATCTCCACTTCGAATCAAGGTGGGTTCGGGATTGGTGGGATTTCGGCAGAACTTGCTTATGTTGAGGTCTCTGCTGATGGGGTGAATTTTGTGCGCTTTCCTGCGACCTCGCTGACAACCGCTGCCGTAGGCCCCAATGGAACAATTGATCCGACGAACGTGTATAATTTAGCCGGTAAGCACACGAATTCCTATGGAAAATCTTGGGGAACGCCATTCGATCTGACGCAGGTCGGCTTGTTGCAAATCCGCTATGTTCGGTTAGTCGATATTCCGGGGAATGGGGCATTTAAAGACCAAGCGGGCCGCTCGATTTATGACGCGTGGCTGACCTTTGGCTCTGGAGGCTTTGATCTCGAAGCGCTGGGAAGTATCTCAACTCGGATGACTTACGACGAGTGGCCTCCGCTCGCAACGCTCGATCCTGTCGAGCGCGCTGAGGATGGAGATCCGGACCACGATGGGCTTTCAAATTTGTTGGAATACGCTTTTGCCCGGCTTCCAAACCTCGCTGACGCGGCGGACACTTTGCCATCATGCCGGTTGGTGGTGGGTGCGGGAGGGATGTATCCGGAATTTCGTTTTGTTCGCGATGAGCGGTTGATCGATTTGAAATACGAAGTGCAAGTTTCAAGTTCATTGCAAGCTGGGGCGTGGACGACTCTTGCCACCAGCACGGCGGGGGCAGCGTTGATCCAGGCTGCTGGTGATTTATCGACAATCACGGATTCCGCCGCGAACTTGATGCAAGGAGTGGGAGTGGTTCGAGTCGTGACGCTGCGTTCCGCCACGCCAGTTAGCGCGGGCTCCAAACAGTTTTTCAGGGTCAAGGTAAGTCGAATTCCTTTGGGTGCATAAATCATGAAATCCAGCGATTTTAAAAATAGAGGCAAGGTTGTTGGATTCACGCTGATCGAGTTGTTAGTTGTGATCAGTATTCTTTTGGTTCTTACGGCGATTTCATTTTCAGTGGGTAAGGCGATGTTAGTTCGTGCGCGGATGGTGGAAAGCACCTCCAATCTGAAATCGCTTGCGCTTGCGAATAGCGTTTACTGCTCGGAGAATGGTTTTTTCTGTCCCGCTTCAGACCAGTTTAACAACCGTCGCTGGCATGGTTCGCGGAGTTCGAGCGATGATAAATTTGATCCGACGCAAGGGTTTCTTTCGCCGTATTTGGGCAAGAGCATGCGAGTCACCCAGTGTCCTTTATTTCGAGCGATGGTTAAAGGGACTGATAGCTTCGAGGAGGGTAGCGGCGGTTATGGTTACAATGCCGCTTATATTGGAGGGCGGCCGGGTGGTGAATTCGACGCTCAAACGAGAATGATGATTTCGGAAAGAATGATCAATATCAGCAATCCTGGGCGGACCGTGATGTTCACCACGGCGGCCTATGCGCAGGCGGCAGGACTTCAGGAAAGTGCTTACTGTGAGCCACCGTTTTGGGACTTCGGTTCGGGACCATCTGGACAACGGCCAAGTCCAACGGTGCATTTTCGTGCCAAGGGTAAAGCGCTGGTTGCTTGGTGTGATGGCAGTGTCACCTCCGAGTCGAAGGTGAAATCTGAAGTTGGCGATAATCCCCACGGCGGTGATGCCGATAAGTGGAATCTGGGTTGGTTTGGGCCGTCGAAAAATAACGGTTACTGGAACCCACGAAACTGATTTCAACCGATTTTTTCTGCGAGGAATTGGAGCAGCAGTGCCATCGCGATCTTTGCCAGTGCGGGATTGTAGCGCGGTCCTTCATCCCGGAGAAATGCGTGTGCGGCATTGAATTCATGCCACTCGAAATCTACGCCGTGGTCTTCGAGCAGGTGGTGCAAGCGTCGCCTTCCCTCGACTGGAATGTGTGGATCTTGCCGACCAAACACCCATAACAACGCGGCCTTGGTCGAGGGCAGTCGCTCAAGGGTGTCGTCGCATTTCCCGAGGCCTAAGGTCGCGGTGTGAACATCGGTCGGGTAAAAAGCGGCCACGGCACTCACGCCCGGATGTAGTCCGGCTCGCAAGGCCAAGTGACCGCCAAGGCATACGCCGAAGCTGGCAATTTTTCCGGTGCAAGACGGATGGCTCTGCAAAAACTTGACGGTCACTCGTGTATCCTCGTCATAGGCGGCGATGGTTTTCGCCGTTTTCAGGAAATTTCCGCGAGCGGTGCCTTCTGTATCGTAAGCGAGAACTGATCCGAGTGGTTCAAATTCATGATAAACCTCGGGAACGGCAACCAGATAACCTGCTCCCGCGAGTGCCGCGGCAAGGCGGCGGATCGGGCCCGTGACTTGAAAAATTTCTGAGTAAAAAATCACACCTGGGTAGCGGCTACCGCCATCGGGGGTGAAAAGATGCAAGCGCATCAGGCCGCCAGCGGTTTCCAGATCGACGAATGATTCAGTAAGTGTGGCCATGGCAGAGTTTCATCTTGGGAACTGTGATCGATCCAGCAAATCCTCGGCCGAGGCCACAACTTGGGTAAGTTGACGCGGATTTCAGTTTCCTGAGGAATGAATTGGATTTTTGGAATATCCTCAAATTAACAACATACAATCGCCATAGCTAAAAAATCGATAGCGAGCGGCAACCGCTTCTCGATAGGCCTTCATCACCAATTCTTGACCGGCAAAGGCGCTCACCAGCATGATTAGAGTGCTTTGTGGCAGATGGAAATTGGTGAGTAGGCCACCAACTAGATTAAACGAATAGGGTGGATGAATGAAGATATCTGTCTCACCGCGCTGCTCGCGAAGTGGCTTGCCGATAGATTCTAGCACCCGAGTTACGGTGGTGCCGACCGCGACCACCCGAGCTGCGGTGTTGACTTTTTGAGCGGTGGCGGCGCTGACCACATAGCGCTCAGAATGCATGATATGTTCGGTAACGACCTCCGCGCTCACGGGACGAAAAGTTCCGACGCCGACATGGAGGGTGAGGAAAGCGTGGTTGATTTCTGCTAATAATTCTTGGGTAAAATGTAGCCCGGCAGTGGGTGCTGCGATCGCGCCTTCCTCGCGGGCGAAGACCGTCTGATAGCGGTCGCGATCTGCCAACTCGTCACTACGGCCCATGTAGTGGGGCAGCGCGAGATGGCCGTGTTGGTTCAAATCCACCGGTGCGTCCCAGCGGATCAGGCGGTCGCCATTTTCGAAAACTTCGGTGACGCAGCCCGAGGTTCCGCCGATGCTTAGGCTACGGCCCAATTTCATCCGTTTGCCAGGTCTGACTAGGCAGCGCCACTCGAGGGGTGAGAGCCGGTCGAGGCACAGCAGTTCGATTTTACCATCGTCCGCAAACACCCGTGCCGGAATCACCTTGGTGTCGTTGAGTACCAGCAAATCATCCGGGCGCAGGTATTCCGGGAAATCGCGAAATTGTCGGTGCTCAATCAGGCCGCTGTCACGGTGAACGACTAACATCCGTGAATCGGCACGCTCGGCCAAGGGCCGCGCGGCGATTAATTCCTCTGGCAGGTGGTAATCAAAATCTCGGGTCAGCAGCGGCATCGCCAATCCGTAGTCATCCCCTCGGCTGACCGCAAGGGGAGAACGGAATTTCAACGAGGACGACGAGTGCTTAGGCGGTTGAGCAGCCGAGCAAGCAGCAGCAGCGCGCAACCCGTCGCCACCACGCAGTCGCCGAGTGGCAAGTCACAACGGTAGGATAAGCCAAAGCCGGCGAGGGCAATGAGCAGTCCGGCGAACATCGCGCCCCACAGATTGCTGCGGAGACTGCGGGTAAATGCCGCGGCCGCCAGCACGGGCAATACCAGAAAGCCAAAGGTGACCAGCGGTCCGGCAGTGGCCACGGTGATGCCGATGAGTGTTCCATTCACCAGCGTAGCCGCAACCGTCCAGCCACTGACAGCGAGACCAGCGACCGCAGCGTAGTCAGGATCGATGAGCGTGAGCAGCAAACGCCGCCGGAAGCCGAAGAGAAAGATAAAGCCCAAGATTAACGTGATACCTAGCAGCTTCAACTCGAGTTCGCCGATGAATAATAAACGACCGTGAAAAAGGTCACTGAGGTAAGTTTCGCCGACGGCGTCAGTGGCTAACATCAGGTTAGTCGCAGAAACAGATGCGAGATAGATCACTGCCAACCACGCTTCACTGACTCGTGCCCGACGTTTCCAAGGAGTGGCGATGAGTAACAGCCCGGGAAGTCCAAATAACAAAGCGCCGACGAGTGCTTTGGTCGATTCCTCGTGGAGCGACTCAGCCCACGGCCAGTGCAGTGCGGCACCGAGAAACACCAAGGCGATCCCCGCCATCGCGATCTGCGGAATCGCAAGACCGAGTAATACCGCCCGGCCGAGAATCAGGTGGCGTCCGACGATCGGCAGTAACAAGCCAATCATCACAGCAGCACACAAGGCGTTGGTAAATAGAAAGGGCTCGGGCATCAGTGGGTGGATTCGGGGTGATCTTGGCGACCGTTGAAGTCCTCAGCACTCAGTTCGTGCAGTGCTCGGTCCTCGACCCAGATGAAGCGATCCGCAATTTGACGAAACGGCGCAAATTCATGAGTTACTATCACCACCGTATGCGCGCCAGCACGGTGCAAGTGACCGAGCATCGTGGCGAGAGCATGCTGCGTCGGGCGATCGACCCCGGCGGTGGGTTCGTCGAGCAGCAGACAATTCGGTGAGGAAGCGAGGGCCCGGGCCAAGAGGACTCGCTGGCGCTGGCCACCTGATAGAGCGTAAAATGGCTTGTTCGCGAACGACTCCGCCTGACAGTCCCGCAACGCTTGGCGATGGAGTGAGGCGGGTGGGGCAAACAAGGTTTTCCACCAAGGGAGGCAAGCGGAAGCGCCGAGTTCGACCATTTCGAGAGCGGTGATTGGCAAGGCTTGCTCGATAGAGGCGTGCTGAGGAACATAGCCGAAGCGGGTTTGGCCGCGCTCAAGGGTTCCGGCCATGGGTTCGAGTAGCCCGGAAATACCGCGGAGAAGTGTGGATTTTCCGCCGCCGTTAGGACCGCCGATGACAAGGAAGTCACCGGCGGTCAAGTTGAGGTTGATGTCTTCGATTACGGCGTTGCCACCGTAACCGAGTGCGACATTACGCAAGCCGATCATGGGGCAAATGCGTTAACGAGCGTATCGATCAGCGAGAGGTAGTCTTTCGCGGCTGGAGTGGCGTTGACCAAGATCGGGATATTGACGACCTTGGCACCGGTCATTTTGGCCAGTTGGTTAGGAATCCGATCACTGTAGAAACTCTCCTTAACGATCAGTTTGACACCCTGCTGCTGCATGGCTGCGGCGAGAGCTTGGATGTCACGCGGTCCCGGCTCGATGCCGGGTTTGGGCTGGATGGTTCCGACTTGAGTGAGGCCGAAACGCGCGGCGAAATACGCCAAGTCCGGATGATAGCAAACGAACTTGATGTTTTTACCAGCGAGTTTGGCTTTCCAGCCGGGCAGGCGAGCTTGCAGCAGCGCCACATATTTATCGCCATTGGCCTTAAACATCGCGGCGGACTCCGGCCGAATTTGGCTGAGTTTGGCGGCGATGCTGCGGGCGATCATTTGGCCGTAAACCGGATCAGTATTATAGTGCGGGTTGCCACTGGGATGAACATCACCGCCTTTTCGATCCAGACTCACAGGAACTTCCAATGGCTTCACTCCACCACTGAGGTCGAGGAAGCCGGGGCCATCCTGTTGGATTTTTGGATTGCGGGATTCCTTCACCAGCGCGGGGGCGTAGGCGTGTTCCAGCTCAAGTCCGAGCTGGATGAAGAGCTCCGCTTTTGCCAATTTGGTGATTGCGCTGGGTTTAAGTGGAACGTTGTGCGGGTCCTCACGACCGCTGGCGATGCAGAAGATCTCGACCTGATCACCGCCGACTTGGCGGGTGATGTCGGCGAGATCAGGCAGGGTGACGACGACGTTGACAGGTGCGGCGTGAAGCCATCCTGCAACCAGGATCAAAGTAGCAATGATTGTTTTCATCTCAATTAGGATAATTAGGGTTGGAAGGAATGTTTGTGGGCACCGATGATGGCGGACCACTGGAGAAAGGCGAACCAGTCATCATTTTTACCGGCAAAGGCATTGGAATCGCCCTTGAGATAACTGACTTGGAAACGCAGTAAGTTGAACTCACTGAGATTGTAAGTGAGGTAGGCAGACACCGAGTTTTGGACCGTTTGCGAGCGAATCAGGCCATCGGCGATGCCATCAGAGTTAGAATCGGTCTCGGCCCAAGCTTCCGGGCGGAACCAATCATAACGAATACCTGGCTCCCAATCCTTGCCAATCCGATACTGCGCATAAAGGTAAGCGCCGTCTGCCGCAGAACTTCCTTGTACCGGACCACCGGCAGCGAGTGCCTTGGAACCGAAGTTTCCCTCGGTCTTGCCATGAAGGATTTCACCGCTGACTTGGAAACGGTCGAAACTCGCAGGATCCGGCAGCCAAGTGAGTTTAAAATCGGCACTTGCCACTTGGCGGGTCCCTTGCTCGCGACCGTGGGCGTAGTTGACGCCGAGATTCAGCGAGGTGTGATCGCCGAGTTCAAAGATCGTTGCTGCTCGGCCGTAGTAGGTAACATCGCCGAGTGAGCGATGGGTTGTTACTGCAAACAGGTTGCTGAGCTCATCGCCAAGGGTGGTGAATGCAGCTGTGACTGGCGTATCACCGCCAATGTTATCGACGGCACCCGCGGTCAAGCGGAGGTAGTGGTCGACTGGCGGCACCCAGTTGACCTCGAACCCACGTGCTTTTGCTTCCCCCCCGAGAATCCCTTCTTCCGAGGCCGGTCGGTCAACGAAGGGTAGTTCGTGGCTGTGGACTTTTCCCAAGCGGGTGAAATCGGCATAGAATTGTCCGGCTTTCACCGCGAGGCCGAAGGGCAGCGAGGTCGTCTCGATTGCGGCTTCTTCGACGCCCACCGAGAGATCGGCGAATGGATTGGTGCGGGTGAGTGGATCAAGTCCGCTCTCGGCATTTAACACCAGGTAGGCCCGAGCAAATTGATCGACGTTGGATTGCACCATCACCTCAATGTTGCGGACGGTGATATCGAGGTTATTCGCGCTTGCTGAGTAGGAGCCAATCGTATCGACCGCCGCGGAAATTTCTGGGTTGAAACGATTGCCATCGGCGCGTGATGGGACTGGGAGTAGGTTGGCGTTGGGATCGGCGACAGCCTCCGTTGGGTTTTTGGAGGCGACTGCCACCGCCGAGTCCTTGGCATCGACTTTGCGGGGTCGCGGTTTTTCGGGAACTTGTGGTATCGGCACTGAAGCCGTGTCAGGCCGAGCATCGACTTGCGATTTCAGCGACTTGACCAGTTGTGTCAGGTCTTGGATTTGTTGACGGAGTTCCGCAATTTCAGTTGGTGCCGGATCCGCTGGGGTTTGGGCAAAGATAACAGGTGTGGTGGCCGCGATCAGGCTAAGGCCAGTGATCACGGAACGATAAATTGGTTTCATAAGTACGATTAAACAATGGCGGCGCCAAAAAAATAGCGGCTCAACGACACGCGCCGCCATGGCGCCGTGAGGCCGCATCAAACACATCCACGCGGAGCCGTCCGTACTTACGGCCCGCGGGGAGGTGCATGCGCCAAAACCCCACCTATCAAGTGGCTGCGCACTGCCACTGGTGTGGCTAGCAGCAACTGTGGCTCCACCGATGGCTCGGGCGTGTAGGCGACCGTCATGCAATCTGGCACCACCGTCGCATAGCCACCATTTTGAATCAGGGTGACCGCGCATTCGTGGCTGGGTTCATCCGCATGATCGTGGAGATGCTTATGAAGCGCGCCACTTGACGCCATTGCCTGCACGACTAGTAACTGAAGCATCACGACAATTGCCGTGAAAATCCAGTAAGCTCGTTGATGGCGCGGGCGATTCATTTTTTGACAATCCGACAACAAGCCAGTGCAACTGGCATGTCATTGCAACCAGCCAGCACTTGTTGATTATTTCAATCAAGCCAATATTAGATTTTTAATCGACCTCCCGCGAAAAGCTCAGCGGCATTGACTTGGGAGATTCCGTCTTGGCAATGGAGAAGTTTTAAAATACCGCTCTAGCAGTTCGTTATGGTAAGCTTTGCTCGGAGAAACGGTTTGAAACCCACAAGACTCCCTTCAAGTTTAGCGTAAACTTGCCGCAGCCACCAAACCACCGACCTCAGACCCTCATGCAACCTTTGCTTCAAATCACTGCTCTCACCATGCTTGCCAGCGCGGCCACCGGTTTCGCGGCAGAACCCGCAGTGATGCGTGCTCTTTTCAACGGCAAAGACCTCAGCGGGTGGAGCGGTGAGGGTTACGTGGTCGAGGACGGGAGCATCGTTTGCACGGCGCAAGGAAAGAACCTGATGACCGAGCAAACGTTTTCAAACTACGTTCTCGATTTCGAATTCAAGCTGCCAGCCGGCGGCAACAACGGTCTTGGAATCCATTATCCCGGCAGCGGTGACGGCGCGTATGTGGGAATGGAACTCCAAATTCTCGATAACAGCGACCCGAAATACAATGACCTTCTCCCCGAGCAATTCCACGGTTCACTTTATAAACTCGCCGCCGCCAAAAAAACTGGCCTCAAGCCGGTCGGCGAGTGGAACCACGAACGAGTCAGCGTCTCGGGCCTCGCGGTGAGCGTTGAACTCAATGGCGAAAACATCCTCAGCGCCAACCTCGATGAACTGAGTGCCAGTCACCCGCAGCATGAGGGCGTGAAACGCCGCGCCGGTCACATCGCTTGGCTCGGCCATGGTGACCCGGTCGCCTTCAAAAATATCCAAATCGCTGAAACCCCACCTCTGGCGAATACCGCGGGCGTGCAGGCAGCCGGTTTCACCCCCTTATTTAACGGCACCGACCTCAAGGGCTGGAAACAGGCCCAAACCCCACAAGCAAGCGCAGTCAATGGCATCCTCAAACTCAGCGGCAACGGCAAGCCAAGCCAACTCTCGACCGACAAGGAATACGCCAATTGCACGCTGGTCTTCGACTGGCGCGGCAGCGAGGCCGCCAGCGGCAAGCAAACAAGTGCAGAACTCGATCGCGGAATCTCGCTCCGCGGCAGCAGCACCTGCCAAGTGAAATTCCCGAGCTCGCCCAGCGATTCGGCCACTGCGGTAGCCCGCCCAATCGGCGAGTGGAATCGGACGATGATCACCATCCAAGGTGAGCTGCTCACGGTTTCACTCAATGGCCGGTTGGTCCTCGATAAAGTGCAGCTTGCCGGAGTCGCCGCTAAAGGGGCGATCGGACTTCAGCCTGGCAGCTCGGCGCTTGAATTTGCCAACTTTTGGATCAAGTCGCTTGAATGAGCGAGCATTTCAAGCGGTCAATGATCACTGCCGTCCCGCGATGACGTAATTTCGATTGGGAGAAAGTAGGACTAGGGTAAAACCGACTTCCTTCTCACCATGATCTACCACTCCCCCCGGTTTGGATTGCGGCGCGGTTTGGCATCGCTCGAACTGACGGTCGTTCTCACCATTCTGTTGGCTCTGATTTCAGTCCTTGCACTAGGCTCCCGTGCTTGGCTCCGAGATTGTGATCGGGCCTCGTGTATCTTGACCTTGCACAAGGTTCAACTCGCAACCCGCTCCTACCAAAACCTTTATGGTTACTCATGTGGCGGCAGCCCGAACTTGGAAAATGGCAGCTACAACATCGCCGAGCATTTGCGTGCCAAAGGCTATATCGCCGAAGACACCTTCCAACAGACCCACGGCGCGCTCAAGTGCCCGCGTGGGGGGATCTACACTTGCCCACTACCGGATCATTTCCCGGCAACTGGCCAACTTTATATGACTTGTTCACTCGCCGAAAGTGAAGATCACCGCCCGACCTTCCACGGTGGGTGGTAATTGGCTGCTTGGCAGCAGGCCAAATCAGGGTGATAGAGAAGCCGTCACAATGCATTACCCAGAAGCAATAGATTGGTTATTTAGCACCCAGTTGTTTGGAATCAAACTGGGCCTCGAAGGGCCACGCCAATTGCTTAAAGAGTTTCTCGCCTACCCGGCGCACGGCGTAAAAGTGATTCACGTCGCCGGAACCAATGGCAAAGGCAGCACCTGCGCAATGATCGACAGCATTGCTCGCGCCTGTGGCCAGCGCTGCGGGCTTTTTACCTCGCCGCATCTCATCGAATACCGTGAACGGATCAAAGTCAATGGGGTGGAAATCCCCGAAGTCGCTTGTGCCGCGATGCTCACCGAACTGCGGATTCGTAGCGAACAGCTAGAAACCCACCCGACGTTTTTCGAACTTACCCTCGTCTTAGCGATGCGCTGGTTCTGCATCAGCGGCTGCGAAATTATCATTTTAGAAACGGGTATGGGCGGCCGCCTTGATGCCACCACTGCGGTTCCGGCGGATGTTTGCGTGATCACCCCAATCGGTTTAGATCACATGCAATATCTGGGGAATTCACTGGCAGAAATCGCTCGAGAAAAGGCCGGGATTTTGGTCAGTGGTAAACCGGTTATTTCCGCACCTCAAGCGGCCGAAGCTCGGTCGGTGCTGGAGCAGGAAGCGAATGAGCGGCGCTCGCCACTCGTATGGATTGAGGCGCCGCTGCTTGGCTATCCGATGGCACTGGCGGGTGAGCACCAAGCATGGAACGCCGCCCTCGCGGTGGCGGCGCTGCACCAGCTAGGGATTGCTCTCAGCTCTGACAGCGTCGGATACGGTCTTCGCCACGTCAACTGGCCGGGACGTTTTGAAGTGATCCGACCGGGGGTGGTACTCGATGGCGCTCATAACCCGCACTCGGCTGCGGTGCTCGCTGCGACTTGGCAGCGCTATTTTCCGGGTAAGAAAACCGCCTTGGTGTTCAGCGCGGTGGCGGATAAAGACATCCGCAGCTGCCTTGCAATTCTCGCCCCACTGGCCTCACAGATTTTTCTCTGTCCGGTTAATACCCCACGAGCGCTGCCCGCCGCGGAACTGGCTCATGAGTTGCCCAGTGCAGCACCGCCTCATGCGATTTTTGTAAGTTTCGAAGCTGCCTTTGCCGCTGCGCAGGCGCACCCAGATCCGGTTTTGGTCACCGGCTCGCTGTTCCTTGTCGGTGAGGCACGAGCCTTTTTGGGCAATCGTCAATTTCAACAGAGTTTGCAGTAATTAGGTCGTTTTTACCTGGTCCCTGAGTTGCTAGATTGGACCCTGAAGTTCGCCCACCCGAGCCATGGAAATCTCAAGGCCGCCGTGCGGATTTAACTTTCCATGTCGGTGAGATTCTTCATCTTCAAACCTAATGACCGAGAAACCTCAACTTGTTCGCGACGACCCATGGCTTGAGCCGCATCAAGCTGCCATCGAGCGGCGGATGCAGCAGTTCTCCACCACACTTACCGCAATCGAAGCTGACTCGAAGACGTTGGCGGCCTATGCCACCGGCCATAAATACCTAGGAATTCATTTTCACCCCGCCACGCAAATCTGGACCATCCGCGAGTGGGCACCCGGCGCACAGGCCGTCTCTCTGCTCGGCGACTTCAACCAATGGGATCGTCAGAGCCACCCGCTGGAGCCCTCCGCCAGTGGCGTTTGGTCGCTGCAACTGCCGGCAGCAGCTTTGGTGCATGGACAAAAAGTGAAGCTTCATCTTATCGGTGCAGATGGCTCGCGCCGCGACCGCATCCCTGCCTGCATTCGGCGTGCGGTGCAGGATCCGACGACCCATGATTACTGCGGACAAATCTGGAATCCGCCAGTGCCTTATCGATGGCGACATTCCTTTGACCCGGCGACACTCGGAGCGCCACGGATTTATGAATCTCACGTCGGCATGAGCGGCGAAGAGCCACGAGTTCACACTTACCGCGAATTTGCAGATACTATTTTACCCCGGATTTGCCATGCGGGTTACAATACGGTGCAACTGATGGCGGTACAGGAACATCCTTACTACGGCTCATTTGGTTACCACGTCTCCTCATTTTTTGCGCCCTGCTCACGGTTCGGCACCCCGGAGGACTTGAAATATCTCATCGATACCGCCCATGGTCTCGGCCTCGCGGTGCTGCTCGATGTCGTCCATTCGCATGCGGTGAAAAATCTCGCCGAAGGACTGAATGATTTCGACGGCTCAGGCCACCAATATTTCCATCAGGGTGCGCTTGGCGATCATCCCGCTTGGGACTCGAAATGCTTCGACTACGCTCGCCCGGAAGTCCGCCAGTTTTTGCTATCGAACATCCGCTACTGGCTCGAAGAATTCCACTTCGATGGCTTTCGCTTCGATGGCGTCACTTCGATGCTCTACCACTCTCGTGGGATCAAGGGCTTCGGGAATTATGAGGACTATTTCGGTGACGATGCCGATGATGCGGCGATTCTTT
This sequence comes from Akkermansiaceae bacterium, assembly GCA_043782285.1. Classification (GTDB taxonomy): domain Bacteria; phylum Verrucomicrobiota; class Verrucomicrobiia; order Verrucomicrobiales; family Akkermansiaceae; genus Luteolibacter. The sequence continues at coordinate 12,979 of JAYWAR010000433.1, forward strand.
ACCTCAAGCTCGCTACCACCCTGATCCAAGAGCTTAAACCCGGTGCAATCGCGATTGCAGAAGATATGTCAGGCATGCCTGGCCTGTGTCGGCCGATTGCGGACGGCGGCCTCGGTTTTGCCTATCGACTCGCGATGGGCATCCCGGACTATTGGATCAAGCTGCTCAAGCACAGCCGCGACGAGGATTGGGACATCGGTGAACTGTGGGGAATGCTCGCCAACCGCCGCCACGGTGAGGCCACCATCGCCTATGCTGAGAGCCATGATCAGGCGCTCGTCGGCGATAAGACTTTAGCCTTCTGGCTGATGGACCAAGAAATGTATTGGCACATGGGCAAGTCCGATCCGCATCCGACGATTGAGCGTGGCATCGCCCTGCATAAACTCATCCGCTTAGTGACCTTGGTGCTCGGCGGCGAAGCTTGGCTGAATTTCATGGGCAACGAATTTGGTCACCCCGAATGGCTCGATTTTCCCCGTGAGGGCAATTCTTGGTCCTACCACTATTGCCGTCGTCAATGGTCGCTGGTCGATCATCCCGATTTGAAATACAGCTGGCTTGCTGAGTTTGACCGGCAATTGATGGGATTCACTGGCAAATTTAACCTTCTCGCCACTCCTCCCGCCCAATTGCTGCACCTTGACCAAGGCCAAAAAATCCTCGTCGCGGAACGCGCCAACCTGATCTTCGTCTTCAATTTCTCAGCTGAGAATTCGCTCTTCAATTACCCGATCCATGTGGCTGGCCTCGAAACGCGAGTAATCGTGTTAGATACCGATCAAGTTGACAGCGGTGGCCACGGTCGAGTGGACCACCACGTTGATTGCCCCGTCGCCGAGAATGGAGTCATGCAGATTTACACCCCGTCGCGCAGCGGGTTGGTTTTTGCGAAAAAATCCTAGCCCGGGCTATTTAGAGCTTGTCCCAGAATCGGTTATTTTGGGTCTAATTTTCATGGGTTGTTTATTTGATCCGCGAATGTGACTCGATTGTTGCGGAGACCTGCTCAATCGACGCAATACGATTATGACAGAGGCATGCTATCATGTCAGACTGTGAGTGCGTCGGCCTCGGTTTCAAACGGGATGAAGATTTTTAACCACGGATTTTACGGATTGCACGGATTTCACGGATTTCACGGATGAAGACTTGGGTCGAGGGGGCATATGACAGAGAGACAGGCTTGAATGGTACTAAATCAAGTGAAGTTTCGTTGATTGTCAGTGAGTTAAGGGGGGTGCCGCATCTGCAAAATAAATCCTCGAAAATCCCAAAATCAATGTCACCACGGGCGAAATTGAACGGTTTCGAACGGAGATTCTGAATGATTTCAATGAAAGCCCGAAACCCCGAAAAACTGCTTAAGTCAGCGCCATTCGGGACAGTCCTTCTGTCATGCTTGGGGTGTTTTTAGGCTCACTCTCAGGGTGAGTATCAATGAATGTCATTTTAGTGTAGATAGCGTTGTAGATAAATGATTTACAGCGATTTGGAGACCTATTTATTTTTCTCTTTAGGTTTATTCCAAACGACTCTTGAATCAGCGCTGTTCAGAATCAACTCCGAAGCTGTATCTCTCCCCTCTGGCAATAAACGCGCCGAGGCGGTATCCAAGGTCTAAGTAACCCCAAACGAAGCACCTCAATCCTTCCAATGGGTTTCGCAATTGTTATTTTGATGCTTGGACTCATGACTACGGGCACCGTAGCCATGAGTGCCGATTATTGGTTCCGACCCCACCGTCGCCGGGCAAGCCGCGTCCTCAAGCTCATAAGGCAGGCTCAGCGCCTTTCGCTGTCAACGGAAATGGCAATACGCAAGGCCGACCGCGAACTTCGAACTGCTTCCAAGAAACACGTTCAAGCAAAGCTCGAACTGGCACTTGCTGGGGCGTCGGTTCAAACCCTGAAGGAGTATTCGAAAGGTATCAGAGCCCAAGTATTGAACGATGCTGGGATTCAAACGCTCCTCGATCTCTACAAAATCCCCACCGAAAACCTAGTGCATGTCAGGGGAATAGGCCCAGCGTCAGCGCAGGCTATTGCCTTGGGACTTGAAGAGGCAATTAGGGACATCCGCACCAACCGGATAAATTACTTCCCCCAACTACCCCTCGTTGACCCGAGTTCCGAAAGACTGATTCGAGCTACTCACGACTCGCTCGAGAGCCGGCGCTCAATGGAGCCACACTTGAAGGGGCTCCAGGCTGAACTGAATCAACGCACCTCAGACACAGCGAAAGCTGAATTCGCAGCGAAACCATGGGGCTGGCTGAATGAATTTAGGAGGAATTCCAAAGAAGAGGCATTTGATGCGCTTGCCAGGCTTGAGATTTGCCGAGACGACTTGAGACAGCAATGCGCGTGGGCGGAGGAGGCCGCTTTGGATTTCAAGCGAAAAACCAGTCGAGTAAGCACGGCTGCCAACCTTGAGGAGCACTACGCAGTTAATGCCGCTCATTACTCGTCATATCTTGCGGCAGTTCTGCCCGGCCATCCCAAGCTGATTCACCCGCCGCGCCAAAAGCCAAATGCATCTGGTGGATTTGAGAAGGTAGAAAATCCCGTCTCACTCTTCGGATACGAGTCCGAAGTGTCAACGAAGCGCAGTCAATGGGACATCCAGCGACTGAAAAGCTCCGGTATCCATAAGAATCCGTTGAAGCCGGCTCTGGTGCGGACTGATCTTCGTTTCGCACGCGAGCCTGGTTCATCAGGAGGGCTGCCGGAGGAAATAGTGCGAGTCGTGGAGTCCTTCGCGCTTGATGGCACGATGATAGCTCCCGGTGTCACGCTTCGCGGCTACCAGGCATTCGGAGCAAAGTATCTCCTCCAGCGGAAGCGTTCGATTTTGGGCGATGAAATGGGGCTAGGAAAGACGATCCAGGCACTTGCAATGATTGCGCATCTTCACGCTCAGGGGCGAAGGCACGCGGTCGTGCTGGCTCCCGCAGGCACAATCGAGAACTGGATCAGGGAGGTGGCGAATTTCACAACTCTTCCAGCCTTTTCTCCGAGAATCCCTGAAATTCCAGAGAGCCAATGGCAAGAAACAGGAGGAGTCCTGATTTGCTCTGTCGATGGATTTGGGCGTGCCAACGGGTCGCGCTACATTGACCGTTGCGATGTCGCGGTGATCGATGAAGCCCACTACATCAAAAACCCAGGCGCTGCCCGATCCAAAGAAGCAACCATACTTCTTGAGAAAGCGGAACATGTGGTGCTGATGAGCGGCACGCCAATGGAGAACAGGATCGAGGAGTTCATCGAATTGGTGTCACTTGCCCAACCTCAGATCGCGAGGTCGATCCGCAAGCGGGCCAATCCTTCAGACGGAAACTTTGGTTCTCTGGTGGCACCAGCCTACCTCCGCCGAAACCAGGACGATGTTCTGCACGAACTTCCTGAGCGCATCGAGGTCGAGGAGTGGGTTGACTTCTGTGACACCGAGCAAAAAGCCTACAGGGCGCTGATCACCGAGGCGAACGGTTCACGTAATTGGATGCTGGCACGCCGGGCATCCTCAACCCCGCTGGGCTCGGAGAGCAGTAAGATGCGTAGAATTTCAGAGCTGCTTGCTCACTACGAATCGACCGGTGAAAAAGTGGTGATCTTTAGTTACTTTCTCGATTCCCTTAGCGCGTTATCGGATCGATTTACATGCATCGGAAAGATCGATGGATCCATGTCGAGCCGAAAACGGCTTGCGATGATTGAGGCACTCAGGGAACACCGGGGACATGCCGTCCTTCTGTCCCAGATTCAATCCGGTGGAATCGGCCTCAATATTCAAGCCGCAAATGTCGTCATCATTCTTGAGCCGCAGCTCAAGCCTTCAACCGAGCATCAAGCAATCGCCAGGCTTCACCGTATGGGGCAGCTTCGGAGGGTGGTCGTTCATCGGATGCTGGCAAAAAACCAGATCGAAGTTTCTCTTAGGAACCGCCTCTTGGTGAAGCAGCAAGACTTCGACCGAACGGTTCGCGACAGTGACGTCAAAGACCTGAGCGTGGACGCCACGGACACTGCGTTTTTAAGCGGGCTGATAGCTGAGGAGATGAATCGGATATCACGATAGGGAGTTTTGATCCAGCAGCGTCTTTCGGGCCATGCGCATAAGTTAAGGGCGTTTTTCCTTCAACATTCAAAGCGACAAACAAATGATCGCCTGCGATAGAAATTGGGCGGATTTCGATGCGCTTGAGAAATAGATTACCGAGCGGATCAAAAGGAACCGTAGTCCACACTGCCATCTGAAGATTCGGGTCGGAGAGCCGCATCGGAGTCATTGCATTGCTGATGATGACTGCGACTCATGACTCCATCCTGAAGGTCGACCGCCGTGGTCGGATCTGCGATTCCGCCGAACAACGATCTGCCCTCTGTCACGAGTGGTGGCGCGGCTCGGGAGGATGCAACTCCGTTGGCGGGGGGGAGAGTGACAGCTTGGCTGGCCAGCATGGCGGGCAGGCGAGTCAGAAGGTCTTCGAAATCAACGCCGGACAGAATGTCCGCATCCCGGCAGCGCTCAGAATGAACGCGCTCCACCCCATCTTCCCTTGGCGTCCTTCTCCCCTTTGGCGGTTCGATTCTCTCACCGCTCTACCCCAGTCTTCATGATTCTTCATGACAGAGGGAAAGGCCTTTTGTCATTAGTTTTTAGGTTTTCATGCCTTCCTTTTTGCCACTTTGAAAGCCAGATAAGCAAGGTTTGGTGGGATCTGGGGCAAGTTTTATTCAGGCCTGCTCGGAATGGCAAAAGTCGAACTTGAATGTTTTGTCTGTGATTCTCATAATGAATTGAATGTGGAAACGACATTCAAATTTCATGCCTTTGCTGGCTATTTTGGCTTTGGGAAGTTTCCTCGGGACGGCGATCTGCAAGTGGCAGGCGACGGAAGTCGATGCCGACTCGCCGTTGCCGCTGCCGATAAACGGAGAGCCCGACTCGCGTTTTGATTGGCTCTCCGCATGGCAAGTGGTTCAAATCCCGCGAGCGCTGCGCTTTGAGTCGCCGTTGGGATCGGAACATGCAGCGCTGATTTATAATGCTCAGAAATTTTGGGAAATGAATGATTCGCGTGGTGGGCATCACACCGGCGATGATCTCAACGGCATCGGTGGGATGAATACCGATTTGGGGGATCCCGTTTTCTCTACGGCGGATGGGCTGGTGGTGTATGCCAGAGAGTCCTCGCCTGGCTGGGGTAAAGTTGTCATCGTCGCCCACCAAACAATCGATGGACGGATGCTGCACTCGATGTATGCCCACTTGAATCAGATTGAGGTGGAGCTTGGAGCCTTGATTGCTCGTGGTGGACGGCTGGGAACCGTGGGTACTGCAAATGGCAATTATCCGGCGCATTTGCATTTCGAAATACGAGCCAGCGATGAACTGGACCTTGGTGCAGGCTATGCGTCGAATCCACTCAACCGGCTGGATCCAATCGCGACGATTCGCGGTCTACGAAATACCGCTGAGGACCAGCTCTCGCCCTCGCCACTTGCTCGGGCCTTGATGAAGAATTAGGTTGAGGTTGGAGCATCCGAGGCTTGATCCTGCCGTCTGTTGGGTGGATCATTGAAGCTGCAAGACTGTATTTTTCTCCATTTTCCCGCGATGATTGATCCTAAAATGACACCCCACAAAGCCGAGATTGCTGAATTGGAGCCCTTTATAGGCTTAGATTTGAAGCAAGTCTTTGTGGTGACGAGTGAGCGACAAGCCGGAATTGCCATGGAGGAATTGATGGCGGTGGGCTCGGTGGGTTTCGACACCGAGTCGAAGCCGACCTTTCAAAAGGGCCAGCAATCCGAAGGGCCGCATGTGCTGCAATTCGCGACTACGGAAAAAGCCTTCATCTTTCAGTCGCACATCGTCGAGAGTCATCCTGCGATCATCCAATTGCTGAAAACGCCAGAACTCATCAAAATCGGCTTTGGTCTCGGCGGCGACCTGCACCAAATAGCCAATCGTTTTGGGATTCGTGCAGGGGGGATTGTTGATCTCGACCGTTCTTTTAAACTACTCGGGTATCGGAATGCCGTTGGAGCCAAGTCGGCAATCGCGATGTTGTTCAAGCGCAAACTTTCAAAATCCAAGTCGATCACCACCTCGAATTGGGCGGTGAAAGAATTGTCGGATGGTCAGTTGATTTATGCCGCTAATGACGCTTATGCGGCGCTTAAAGTTTACCACGCACTCCAAGATGAAAAGTTGCGAGCTGGCTGAATTTGGGTTTGGTGAGGATACCCTTGTCCAAGACGGAAAGTGTAGAGCGAATGAGTTTCAGCCGGGTTCTTTGAATAAATCGAGGAAACGGTCTTCGTAAGCGTGGAAAACCTGGAGTCGGTCGAGTTCCCGCTTAAGTTCATAAGCTCGCGAACGGTCTTTGCGGGCGATCGCGAACAGCTCGTTGAGGCGTTGTTGGTCGTGAGGTTGGAGGAGGGGCGGCGTTTTTTTTAATTCGGGCTCATCCGTAGCGTTGACCGAAGCTTGCGGGTGAAGCACTGAGCTCTCGAGGTGACGCAAAAATTCTTCCAGTCCCTGTTCCACTTGTCGGGATTGGTTGTGTAATTCTTTGAAGTCGAGGGTGATTCCTGCCATCTCGGTGAAGGCCCGGAGGACTGCCAGAGAAGCCTTTGGAAACGGAAATTGGGAGAAAACATGTGGCATTTCTCCGAGTAAGCAGCCGCCGCGCAGACCTTGGTCGGCAGCGACCCCAAGCAAAACGCCGTTAAGCCCGCTAATTTGTCCTTCCAAGAGCGGTAGCATCTTGAGCTTTTTGAAGGTCGCAAGGCTAGCGGGGTCAATAGCCGCAGCGAAAATACGCGACTCGTGCTCGGGGCGCATTGGGCTTGCCAGCGCTGCAAAGGTGAAAACCCGCTCAACCCCAAGCTGGCAGGCTTGTCCGATGAGTTGTGCGCAAAACGCCGCACCTTTAGATGGGGGCTGTGCTTCGCCGATGAAAACGATTAAATCATGATTTTTTTGTGGGTCGTTCCAGAGAAAGAGTCGGCTGCGTGGGAGTCGTCCGCTCAGGATCAGGCCGTCTTTGACTTCGACGCGTTCGAGATCGAAAAACTCGCGGGCAGGAAATTCCACGAGCAGGTGCATGCCGAGTTTGGCGAGCAGGTAATAAGTGGCGCTGAGGGCGACGGCCCCCATTCCAGGCCATGCGGCGATGAGCCAAGGGGCGTTGAGGGGTTGCTCGTTTTGCATAAGCGTAGGATTTGGTGGATTTGAGGCTCAGGGCGGGGGGCGGATCGCTAGGTGGTTGCTGAGAAAGCGGTGTTCTAATTCTCGCAGCGGCAGTTTGGTTAAATCGCCGGTGATTACTTCCGCCAAGGTAAGCTGGGCGGAGGTAGGCAGTCGTTTGAGTAAGCTCGGGATGATTTCTCGCGGCATGACCAATTGCCATCGAGGGTAAGCTTCTGCGGCAACGATTTCAGTGATTTTGGCAGCAACTCTTGCCAAGGCTTGCTTTTGGAGCTCACTTTCCAAATTAAGTTCTTCACCGTAGGACATCCCGGCTTTGCGGTCGAGCGGTCTGCCTTGGGTGAAACGACCGGCTTGGTCTGAGACCACCGCGCGGATCGGCGGTGGTCTCATTTCTACTTTGGTTCCGGGTTCCTCAAACAAGTGCGCCCGGCTCTGTGGATCATCTCCAGCTTCACGGAACTTTACGATCCGGACTCGTCCGAGATTGGCAATGACCATGAGTTTTTCCATAAATTGGGGGGTAAAAAACTTCCTCAAGATGGACTCATTCCGCAAGCTTCGCAACTGACAAATCAAGCTTCGCAAATCGGTGGGCGGGGGAGGGGAACTTGAGGCTTGGATCGACGCTCAGAGGCCATAGCATGCGGCGCATGTCGGCTTTGAGCTTGGATCTCGTCATCGTTGGAATTTATTTCACCATCATCATCGGCATCGGGGTCTATTTTAGCCGCCGTAATAGTAATATTGCCGATTTTGCGTTGGGCGGGAGATCGATTCCGTGGTGGGCAGTACTGGCTTCGATCCTAGCCTCCGAGATCAGTGCTGGAACATTTTTCGGGACTCCGGGGGAGGGATTTCGGTTGAGAAATTACACGTATGCACAGCTCATGCTCGGATATTTATTGGCGCGAGTGGTGGTGAGCGCGGTTTTTATCCCGGCTTTTTACAAGCACGAGGTGGTGAGTATTTATGAATTTCTTGAGATTCGTTTCGGTCCGCGGACGCGGCGGATGGCCAGTGGGATTTTCCTGCTGACCCGTTCCTTGGCCAGTGGTTCGCGGCTGTGGGTACCGACCTTGTTGTTGGTGGTGATCTGGAATCAAATGAACCCAGAACGGCCGCTCGGCACTTGGCCACAATTTTGGGTTACGGGCGGTGCGCTGGTGTTGATCAGCATTCTGACGGCAGCTTATACTGCTGTGGGCGGAATTAAGGCCGTGATCTGGACCGATGTTTTGCAGGTGGCGGTGCTGTTTGGAGCTTTAGGTTTTTCGGTTTGGTATTTACTTGGGCATATTCCTGGGGGGTGGGACGGCGCTAAAAGCCAGCTTAACCGACCTCACGATCTCAAACTCTGGGAGTGGCAGGGCGACGTGCCTGCAACTGCCGAGTTTGTAAAAAATTATGGGGCGACGTGGGGCGCGATCAAAAGCGTCTTAGAAAGCGAGTTCACGGTATGGGCCGCCTTGTTCGGCTCGCTGTTCGTGACTCTCGCGACTCACGGCACTGACCAAGACATGGTGCAGCGGATGCTGACTGCAAAAAATAAACGGCAAAGCGCGGTGGCCACGATTTTGTCTGGCCTCGCTGACATTCCAGTAACTTACGCGGTTTTGACAATTGGGATCCTACTTTCCGTTTACTATTCCTCAGTGGTCAACGATCCGGCGCTGCCGATGGCGGGCGGTCAACCGGACAGCACCCGAATTTTCCCTTATTTTGTGGTGAATGTGATGCCGGGTGGCCTTCGTGGTTTGGTCGTTGCCGGAGTCTTGGCGACGACCATGGGGTCGCTCGGGACGGCGATGAATTCGCTCGCCACCAGTTATTCGCGCGACTTTCATTTTCGCTGGTTCAAGACGCCTGACGATGATCGCGCCCGGGTGCGGATCATCAAACTGAGTACGGTGGGCTTTGCATTGGTCCTGATTGGCGTAGGTTTGGCCACCGCCTTGGTCAAGGCGCACAACCCTGGCCTCAGCATCATCGGCATCATTTTGGGGAGTTTCGGCTACACCTACGGCTCACTGCTCGGAATTTTCATCGTCGCATTGTTCACCAAGACTCGGGGCAGTGAAACCGGCAACTCGTTGGCGATGCTCGCGGGAATTGTCTGGGTCGCGTTGCTCAGTAACCTTCCCAACGATCTTTGGAAAATGCTGACGGGTGGTCCACTTTACCCAAATTTCTGTTGGTTACCGGTGATCGAGTTTCCTTGGCGGATCATGGCGGGCACCCTGATGACCGTCGCTGTCGCACTCTGTTTCAAGAGCCCCAAGGCCGTCGCAACGCTCGGGCGCGGATGAATTTCCCCCGTCCTGACTGGATCTCTGCGGTTTAAATCGACGTAAAACGGGGTTTTTTTATCTGACCGTGAACTGCTGAGCTTCGTCTCATCTTGCGAGTGCTTCGTTTTCAATCGGATGCACCGATTCGATGCGAAGCTTGGCGGCGATACTTCGGGAAGCCGTAGTAAATCGTGGGTCAAGTTTTTAAAAAAACACAGCGTGGAACCTTTGTGGAATACGGCGCGCCGCCAGCAATTGTTAGATTGAATCAAAAAACTTTTCCCGGAACCGCGACAATGGCTCATGATTTTCGCCTCGCTGCGTTGCGCCATTCTGGAGAGTGGAGCTGACAAGGTGTTCAACAATTTTTAAAAAAGACTCATCGCTAATGGAATCCGAAGTAGTTGCAACGCAGGAAATAGTGGCGGAGTTAGGAGTAGTTGCTTCGGCGAATCGCGGCTGGGATGAGGTCTGCGATGGGTTGCGAGCGATGGTCAGCCACGACGCGTTTCAGCGGTGGTTTCGCGCGGCGCATTGGTTAGGGATTGAAGATGACGTTGCCTCAATCGCAGTTCCCGGTGAAATTCACCAAGTCTGGATCGAGACCAATTACCTGCCCGAATTGATCATGGCAGTCACCGGGATTTTCGATGAAGTGCGGGAAGTGCGGGTGGTAGTCGGCGAGGATCCAGCAGCCGCGAGTCATTTGGGTAATGGCCAAGCTCACTCTTCACTTGCGTCGGTCCGGCCGACCAAAGCGGCGGAGCTTGAGGGTGAGGCGCTTGACAAACGCATCAAGGCGGCGGGACTCAATCCTGCTCACACTTTCGCCAGTTTCGTCGTTGGTGCGAATAGCCAGTTTGCTCATGCCGCTTGCGAGGCGGTCGCCAAAAAATCGGGGATCGGCTACAATCCGTTGTTTATCTATGGTGGCCCTGGACTTGGTAAAACTCATTTGATGCAGGCGATCGGCCACGAACTGCTGCGCCGTCAACCGGGCTCACGGGTGATTTACCTGACTTGTGAAAAATTTACCAATGAGTTCATTGATGCCATCCGTCGAGGCGACATCGAAAAATTTCGCCGCCGCTACCGCAGTTCTGATGTGCTGCTGATTGATGACGTGCAGTTTTTAGCAGGCAAAGAGCGCTCGCAGGAGGAATTTTTCCACACTTTCAACACTTTACTCGATGGCCGCAACCAAGTCGTGCTCACCTGTGATCGACCTGCTTGCGAGATTAAGAGCCTCGAGCCACGCTTGATCTCGCGCTTTGAGTGTGGCCTCACCGTGGAAATGCAGCCGCCACAAATTGAAACCCGGATGGCGATCCTCAAAAAGAAAGCGCAGGATTGGAAAGTCCGGGTCGATGAGTCGGTACTTGCGTTTCTCGCCGAAAAAATCCGCACCAATGTCCGCCGTCTTGAGGGCGCGTTGATGCGAGTGGCTACCTACGCCTCGCTGGCCGGTGAGAGTGTAACGGTAGAAAAAGTCGAACACCTGTTGCGCGACTTGATCCGCGAAGAGGCCAGCCGCCAAGTCAGTATCGATGCGATCCAGAAGGCGGTGGCTGAGCATTTTGACGTCCGCTTAGCAGACATGACCAGTCGTCGTCGCCCTGCCAGCATCGCTTTCCCCCGCCAAGTGGCGATGTATTTGAGTCGCTCGCTGACCAAAGGCTCGCTGATGGAAATTGGTGAAGCCTTCGGCGGGCGGGATCACGGAACGGTGATTCATGCTTGTAAAAAAGTCGCCAGCCGGGTC
>JAYWAR010000434.1:0-3287 GCA_043782285.1 Akkermansiaceae bacterium
GCGAGGGTTTTGAGTCGTTGAGAATGTCTCGGATATGCATGGAAGATGGGTGATGGGGAGCGGCAGGTTTCCAGTCCGCGAACCGAAACTTTTCAAAACGCTTGGAGTTTGTCTGCAAGTCAGCCCGCAGAACGCGGCTAAAAAAGCGTCAATTGCCCATGAAAACAATCCCTGTTTCCTTTCTTGCTGCGGGAATGCTGCTGCCGGCGGTCTGCCTGGCCCAGCCCACCCCGCCGCCAGCCGATGAAATGGGCGAACCGCAAGCCCCGTCGCGGCCCGTCATGGAAGCATGGAAACTCGCAGACACCGATAAAGACGGCTTCATTTCCAAAACAGAATTCGACGCGATGCCGCGGATCATGAACCTGCCCGAGGAAAAACGGGCGAATATCTTTAAGCGGTTAGACAAGGACGCCGATGGCAAATTGAGCCGTGACGAACTCGGTCGGTTTGGCAAACAACGCAATGGTCGCGACCAGCCACTCAAGCGCCTGTGGGAACTCGATTCCGACAAAAGCGGCGGAATTAATTTCGAGGAATTCAAAGCCGGCCAACTTTTCAAAAAGCTATCCCCAGAAAAACAACTGGAAGTCTTTCACCGCCTCGACACCGATGGCGACGGCGTGATCACCCCACAGGACAAACCGACCCCTCCCTTCAAAAACCCGGACGGAAAACCCCACTCCAAGCGCGGCGACGGCGACTGCCTAGACGATGCCGACAAGCCCGGTCAGATCAACCGCAAGCTCGACCTCGATGGCGACGGCACCTTGTCATTCGAGGAATTCCGCAGCGGACCCACCCTCAAAAACCTAACCGAGGACCAGCAGGAAGAGCGTTTCGAACTCCTCGACCGGAACAAGGATCACAAGCTCTCGCCGGAGGATTTCCCAGCTCCGCCATCGGCTGAGAAACCCGAGCCACCACCGGCAAACGGGGATCAAAATCGCTAAGCACAGAAAGGAAAATGGCGAAGGTGGCACCGACCATTTTTTTACCACTGATTACTCTGATTTTAACTGATTTCACTGAAAGAGTTGGCAGGAATCTTGTTCACTTTTTGAGTGAATAGGCGCTTTTTTCCAATCTCTTCAAAATCAGTTCAATCAATCAGTGGTTACCATCTTCCTATCAGGGCTAAGCGGTCGGCGAGATTTGCACTCGGCCCGAATGCGGCTGTCTTAGGCGCATTAGCGACTTAAGAATCATGCATCGATGGATTGGGATAAATCTCTTAGTCGCAGAGCGACTGTGGACGGTAGCCGTGGACTTAAGTCCACGGGCTTTGATCGCGGATCGAGGCGGTGTCGCGTAGCGATAAAGGGTATGGCGGTGCATGAGGAGTACCGCTGTCGCGCGGCGACAAAGAGGCTCGAAATTTTAAAGGCATTCGGCTTAAGACAGCGCCATTCCAGCCTGCCCCTTTTATGGGATGTGCGGCCCGTGCTTCCAGTTTCGTACATCACAGGATTTTTTGCCCATGTCCCTAGATTGGGTATAGTCGCCGCAAGAGCAGCGTCACGCGCCACCCCACCAGTTGCTTTTGAAAATCCGCCACCATCCGCGCAAGGGTTATACGATCCAGAGTCTTGAAACGGATCACTGAAAGGAATGAAACCATCAGCCGTTGCCATGGCTCCAACGCCGAGCGCGTCCACCGTGCCTTGATCGAAATCGAAGAAGCCACCCCACCAAGTGGCTGCTGGCCTCATTCCATCTGGATCATAGAAATTCAGCGGATTGCCATAGCAATGGGCGTAGAGGCTAATGCCGCCGGTTTCCCCAAGCGGGTCGGCAGATCGCCAAATTGCCAGTTGTGGACCGTTAGCGCGGAAATTTGTTAGAACTATTTCAGTCTGGCCTCCTACGAGGCTTGGGACCGTGGCATGTCCGGTATATCCGAGGTCACAAGTATAGCCGCTAGATTCGTATTGGGTGAGGCGCTTGCCGTAGGGGTCGTAGTCGTAGCGGGCGGCGACCACAAGTTCGACTTCATGCACCAACTCGGCGGCTGGAACATCCTAGCCGAACGCTCCGGCGGCAGCAAAGACAGCTTCCTCCGCACCTACACCTAGGGCACCGACCTCAGCGGTAACCGATCTGGCGCAGGCGGCGTCGGCGGCGTCGGCGGACTTCTTTTCAGCAAGCTCAACACCAGTGAAAAAACCTTCGCCAACGGCATGGACCTCAACGGCAACGTCACCCTGCTAGTCCACACCGCCACCGGCCAATCCGCCGCAACCTACGACTACAGCCCCTTCGGCGAACCCCTCCGCCAGAGCGGAGAATACGCATCCCTCAATCCATTCCGGTTCTCCACGAAATACACGGATGATGAAACGGGGCAGGTGGACTACGGACACCGTCATTACGATCCTAGTATCGGAAGGTGGCTAAACCGAGATCCGATTTTCGAAATGGGCGGCATGAATTTGTATGGGTTTGTTGGAAATGATGGAACCAACAGACATGATGTTCTTGGGTTGACCTCTAGCCCAGAGCACTGGTTTTCTTATATATATATCGAGGGCCCGGAGCCAAAGAGGCTGGGGAATCAAAGTTGGAACAGATGATGAAGGCGACACAAGATGCTGGCGACCCCAACGATAGGGTATCGGCGGTGTCATGTTTCAATGGCAATATAAATTCGAGGTTTCCGAGATCAGTGAAAAGTCAATGGGATCAGTTTGATGTTCCATTGATAGCTGACCTTAGATTTGTTGAGAACGGGAGAGATGCAGAGAAGGAACTGAACCCTAATGAGCCTGGGTATCTTTGGATTGTGGAGCCTGCAGATAGCATAACACCTGGAAATCAGCAGGCTTACGCTGTGATGGAGCAGAAATTTAAGGGTGTCGAAAAGCAAGCCGTCACAGATGCTTACAGTAATGAAACCACATGCACGATAAAAGTCGAAGTGATATTTCCAAGTTACAAAGATTTTGAGAATAATGTTATAGATTTTAACAATGTTAAGCACCCGAATGAAAAGAAGGACTTGCCTTGTGGTTATAAAAATACGTATAAGTCAAAACTTAAAAAATGGACTAACAGAAAATTTAACGAATGAAAATCTTAATTCTATTTATTGGAGTCGTCTTGATTTTTTGCACTAGATCACTGGGACAAATAGAGGAGGTGAAAATCTCAAGATGCACAAAAACCCATGTGACAGTTTCAGAAATCGACATTATTACTTCTCCACTCCCACAAGATGACGAAGGCAAAACCGTCTCTCAAATTAAAGCTGGTTTTACAACGCTATATGTCAGCCGCAAGTCAAAGTC
>JAYWAR010000435.1:0-9043 GCA_043782285.1 Akkermansiaceae bacterium
TACTCGATGGTCCGTGATGGCGGCGGTAAGGCTCAGCTCAAGCTAATCCTCAAATGCGACGTCCAAGGCTCGGTCGAAGCGATTAAAAAAGCTGTGCTCGCGATTACTTCTGACAAGGTCGAGTCCTCGTTTATCACCGCTGCTGCCGGACCCATCACGGAGTCTGATATTTCTTACGCGGCTTCCACCGACGCGATCATCCTCGGTTTCAACGTTAAAGTCGAAGCTAAGGCTGTGAAAGCAGCCAAAGCCGCCAATGTTGAAGTCAAACTCTACTCGGTTGTTTACGAACTCATTGACCAAGTCCGCGAGGCGATGCTCGGCCTCTTGGAACCACTCACCCGCGAGACGGTCATCGGCCACGCCGAAGTCCGCCAAGTTTTCAAGCTCAACCGCGGTCGAGTCGCTGGCTCTTTCATTACCGATGGCCGTGTCCATCGCAAAGCCCACGCCCGGGTCATTCGCGGCGGAATTCCGGTTTTCGACGGTCGGATGTCTACACTCCGTCGCTTCAAGGATGAAGTCGAAGAAGTTCGCACCAACTTCGAATGCGGAATTCGTCTCGGCGAATTCAACGAATATCAGGAAGGCGATATCATCGAGTGCTACAAACTCGAAAAATACGCACAGACCCTGTAAGTGAAACTCTGAGTCACCCGGCTCTTATTTTTAATTTCCGCATCTCAGTTTTTCAGCACTTCAGTTTTCATTTTCCCATGTCCCGCCGCCTTGATCGAGTCAATGAGCTCCTCCGCCGTGAGATCGGTAATGTCATTCAAAAAGACTATGAATGGCACAATCGTCTGGTGACGGTAAGTGATGTCGAAGTCACTCAAGATCTCAAAGAAGGTAAAGTTTGGATCGGCGTGCTCGGCGGTGAAGCGAACTCTGTGATTGTCAAACTGAACAAAGACCACGGTTCGATCCAGTCGAGAGTGATGAAGCGTGTGGTTCTCAAATCCACTCCGGTGCTACGCTTCTATCACGACTCCTCGGCCATCCGCGGCGTTGAAATCGTCAATCTACTCGAAGAAGTCGATAAACTGCCAAAAGCGCCAGCCGACGAGCCGACTGAATAATCTCATTTAAGGAAACGCGGATCCTGGGCGATTTTTAAATGTCAGCCAGCTGAGTGGGTCCAATCGAGCGAGCAACGTTTCCGCTGAGAGTTAGGTTTACTTGTTGTTAGGAGAAGGTCAGCCAGGCGTTTCCGGTTTCCCAAGTTTCTGAGATTTCGATCAAAACACCGGTAACCAAGCGCAACAAGCATTGCTCTTTAGGGAAAGATCCGACAACTTGTGTGCGCCGTTTGATCTGGCTGTTGAGGGTTTCACAGGCATTTGATGTGTGGATTTTTTGCGGTATGCTTCAAGACATCGATCAATGAAATTCAAATTGTCACTATCGTGAAACATAATGTAAATAGCGAGTTTGTTTTACTTGCTCGCAATGGTTTCGAGAATGCTGCCATCTTTAAACGAATAACCGATGTCGCTGAGAAAGGAACCACGTCCGCAGTCAAAAATACGCGCCGTGTGTCTCTATTTGTCTGCGAGATTATTCGACGTCCGAACTCTCGTAAAGCCGTGCCGCTAACTCACTCCAAAAAATAAAAATTCGTAACCTTGCCATCTTTAGTTAGTATTCCTTATTTTGTATTTGGTCATTTTAAAAGTCACACCCTCACATTTCAATGCGTTATCTTATTCCATTTTTGTTCGCTCCGCTTGCTTTTGGTCATCCCGATTCCGGCACGCGCCCGGGTGACGGTCCACAATCCGCCGTCCATACTGGCAACGGTGCTTGGTCCTACGAGGCCGTCCCGCATTGGGGGGAACTGCCGAACGGCAAGAGCATCGGCCCGACTCACGGTGGCGTTGTAGTCGATGATCAAAGCGGATGGATTTACGTCTCTACCGATTCCGAATTATCGGTGCTAGTCTATCAGCCAGATGGCAAATTTTTGCGCAGTATCGCCCCTGAGTGCCAAGGCTTTCACGCGATGGCGATCCGCCACGAAAATGGCAAACCGGTGATTTACGGTGCCCAATTGAATGGTAACAAACCACCTCAGCGGATTTGTAAAATTGATACCGATGGCAAACTGCTGCTAGAAATCCCCAATGCAACAACCGGCGATGTTCCGGGCAGTTGGAATGGACTTACCGGTGTCACCGTCGCTGCCGATGGTTCCATTTTCGCGTCGATGGGCTACGGCTCAAACCTCATTCACAAGTTCGATGCGGGCGGTAAACTTCTGAAATCCTTCGGTGAAAAAGGACCTGCAGAAAAACAATTCGACACCCCTCACGGCTTAGCGATCGACACCCGTTTCGGCGAGCCACGGCTATTAGTCGCTGACCGCGAAAAACGCAGACTTATCCACTTCGACCTTGAGGGCAACTGGATCGGCGTCCACGCGAGCCATTTGCGCCGCCCCTGTGCGGTAAGTTTTCTGGGGGATTGTCTCGCCGTCGCGGAATTAGAGGCGCGGGTGACCCTTCTCGATAAAACAGGTACTCCAATTGCCTTTCTCGGCGACAATCCAAATAAGGCACAGTGGGCAGAATTTCCCACGAGCCCAGAAGCCATGCGTCTCGGAATTTTCACGGCTCCCCACGGCCTGAGTTTTGACAAAGCGGGTAATCTTTACGTCGAAGACTGGAATCGGACTGGTCGCGTCACCAAATTAACCAAGCTCTAAGCGCCGTAGTCCGCAGCAAGCCTCATTCACTTTCAGCAGTAAACCGTCCACTCCCATGTAAGGGGCCACGTGCCATGGAAATTGACCCACTCGAATCCGCCACCGCAGTGAATGAAGGCAGCAGCAATCCAACTGCTGCAAGTCGTCTCAGCTCTTGGGTTGCAATCACAGTCGCCCTGCTCGCGACCTTTCTCGGCATTTGTAAAGTCAAGGATGATAATATCGTCCAAGCAATGCAACAGGCTCAGGCCGACAGACTCGACCATTGGTCTTTCTATCAAACTCGCAACGTCCGCGAAGAGATCGCTAAAGCCACCTTGGTCCAGCTTGAGCTCGCCGAGTCGAGTGCGCCCGTGGCAGAACAGGCTAAATATCAAAAAGCCATCACCACCTATCGAGATTTGGCATCCAGTCAGAGTCAAAAAAAGGACGAGCTTCGCAAACAATCCGAGCAAGATCAGCAAACCTACGACTCACTCAACTATCGCGATGACCAATTCGACCTTTCAGACACTTTGGTCGCCTTAGCGATTTCGATGTTGGCACTCACCGCACTGACCCACAAGAAATGGCTTTACTGGCTGGCCTTGGTGCCGACCGCCCTCGGGGTGTTGATGGGGCTGGCCGGGCTTCTAGGCTGGCACTTGCACCCGGACGCTCTCTCCCGATTGCTTTCGTGATCGATCACTTAGCCCACCCTCAGCGAAAAAACTAACGAGTCACGTCCACTCGCCTCGAATTGAACTCGCCTCGACTGCGGTAAATCGAGTACCGTCGCCGGATCATAGCCGAGTTTACCGGTGAAAAAATTTGCCGCCCGGTTACTTAGAGCAAACACCCGTGGAATCCCTCGTTCGCGAGCCAGTGCCTCGGCGTGACGAACCAGCTCAATCCCGTACCCCCTGCCCTCATGCGCCTGTTTTACATACAAACACGCGACTTCCGCACACCCCTCCGCAAGGTATTCATGCAAGGCCACACAACCGACGACGTTGTCGTCGATTGCCATTACCCGAAAGTCTTCGATTCGCGATTGAATATCTTCATAGGTTCGCTCTACCAGTTTAGTGCGTCGTACCGAGCGGCCAATCATTCCTAGTAATTCGGGAATATCCTCCTCGCGCAGCTCACGGATCACTCGATAACTGTCGGCATGAACCATAGTACCAACGCCTTCGTTTGAAAAAAGTTCATCTACCAGCACGCCCTGTTGGCGGCCATTTAAAACATGCACTCGTGGCACACCGCGATGACATGCCGCCGCCGCCGCCCGCAGCAAGGCTGCGCCAGCAGGACTCGTGCGGCTAGCCAACACTTCCGCACCTGCTGCACGAATCGCGTGAGCCGGAGCACCGTCGATGAGGATCGCCTCCTCCAGCAAAGTGATAATTTTGGCCACGCCGATTCTGAGAGCAAAATCCACCACCGGAATATCCAGTGGCCCAGTGGCAGAAGCATCGATCACCGCCGACTGACCGCGTGCAAGGATTTCCAGGACCTCCTTCGCGGCCAACGGGTCAGTAATCGGGCGCGAAACACGGGCCGCCATGATTTCGCATTCCAAGGTCCAATCGTAGAGATCTTTCAAATCGCCACCAAGCACCCCAAGTACTAACTTCACCCCAAGATCTTCCAACACGGCGAGATCTAACAAAGTTTCCGCCACTGCCGGCTCGGGCAAAAGCCCGGCCTCAATCAACACGAAAAAAACTTTCCCGCGGAATTGGGGAATATATTGGAGGACCTCCCGCACGTCACTTTGCTGTGCCACGGCTTGTTCCTACCAAAATCACGCCGCCCCGCAAGCGCAGTGATAATCAAAAGACGGAATATATTACGTCCAAGTCGGACCCTATGTCACTGCCGCAATCCAGCCAACACCTAAGATTCCTGAGCGCCGTTACCGATTCCTGCTTGCGAGCACCATTCGCGCAAGCCACCCTATGCCAGCGCAACATGCAAAAACTTTCGGATTCAATCGCCTGGATGGCACAGCGAGATGGCAGCGTAGTCATCGGACATGGCCCATTTTTCGCAAATGCGGCACCGCCGGCAGACGGAGTGTCGTTTTATGTTCAAGATTTTGCGTTTCAAGATTCAAATCCATGGAAAACCCCCAGTCGCTACGAGCGAACGACCATCGCTGAATTCACCAGACGCTTCGAACACGCTCCGCCACTCGCCTGCCATTGGGCCCCGATGGACGCCGTCCCATTTTCGGGCGTTTTCCAAGAAATCATGGCCTCAATTCAAAACGAAACTTTTGAAAAAACAGTGCCAGTGGTTACCGAAATCGGCACAGCGGACCAAGCACCTGGAGCTTCGATCGTGGCCGCAATGAGCCGCCAAGCCGCTCCACTTTATTCTTACGGTTGGTGCCAACCGAATTCCGGATTTGCAGGGGCAACTCCCGAATTGTTATTTTCACTGCGCGAGAATCGCCTCGAGACAATGGCATTGGCTGGCACCGCCAAAAGCGAGGACCTCGCAGTTTTCGCAGTCGATGAAAAAGAAATCCGCGAACACGAATATGTCGCCCAGACTCTGGTCTCTAAACTCTTGGATCTCGGTCAACTGGAACGCCACCCCCGCGAAATCCTCGATCTAGGATCCATCGTGCATTTTTTAACCCTCATCAACCTCCAACTCGATTTTCCTCAATCTGCGGAAAATCTGCTTCGGCGCCTCCACCCGACACCAGCGCTAGGCCCCTTGCCACGCACCGCCAAAACCCTCGCCATGCTGCTGGATTGGCGTAACCGTCTTGGCTGCCCGCTACAATTTGGAGCTCCTTTCGGGCTATGGGATCAAGGCCGCTTCGATGCTGTTGTTGCCATCCGCGGCATCTGGTGGCAGGGCAACAAGTTGCAACTTCCGGCAGGCTGTGGCATCATTGAAGCCAGCCGTCTCGTCAATGAATGGCGTGAACTCCGTCTCAAACGCGAAGCAGTCAAACGATTCTTATTACCACTCCACCGTATCGACACGATCAACTAACTCATCAATTTACCCACAACGATATCACCATCCCGTGACTCTTGAAAAGCTTAGCAAGCCATACCCAATCCGACTCTCATTCGGAATGCCCATTGTCGCTGAGTTCTTTTCAAATGCTTCGCCTAAGCCCGTTGCTAGTGACTCTACTCTCACTTCGCGATCCCCATACCTCGTGCAAGAATTCACTCCGGGTGATAATTCCTTCGACGTGGCGGCCAAGGCCACAAGAAACGAATTCCGCACGACTCCACCGAAAGTGACGATTTACCCAAATTCCCGAGTTCTCATGTTGCTAGTCACTCTCTGAAGACTTTATTCATAGTACACCAACGTGATACTCAAATTCGTTTTATGGAATTTCAATCCGATCAATTTATCCGCTATCTGGCAACCGAGCGCGGGCTGTCTGCAGCATATCAATTGTCGGTTCAGCAATCGCTCGACGCCCTCGCCAAGTGGAGCCAAGACCAAAACACTTGCCTAAGTGATCTCGGAACTGATGAGCTCGCCACCTTTCTCAGCTACCGCAAAAAATCAGGACTCAACGCCGCCTCACTGCGGATCACTACTGTACATTTAAAGATTTTTTTCCGGTGGCTGATGATCCAAAAACTGCTGGAAATGGACCCGGCTGAGCCTTTGCTTGCGCCCAGACCCGACCTGACATTGCCCCAGACATTGCATGCTTCGGAACTGGCAAAATTGCTAAAGTCTATCGATTCATCATTACCGTTAGGCCGCCGCGATCTCGCCATCTTAGAATTGTTTTACGCCTCAGGTTTGCGCTTATCCGAGCTGTGCAAGGCACGGCTAGAATTAATGGATTTCGAGGACGGTTTTTTAAGAATCACCGGT
Organism: Akkermansiaceae bacterium; assembly: GCA_043782285.1. GTDB lineage: Bacteria > Verrucomicrobiota > Verrucomicrobiia > Verrucomicrobiales > Akkermansiaceae > Luteolibacter. The sequence continues at coordinate 6,557 of JAYWAR010000435.1, forward strand.
AAGGGCGGAAAAACGCGGCTCGTTCGCGTCGGCCATCAAGCACTCGCAGCAATCACCGACTACCTCACCAATGAGCGACCAAGTTTAGTCAGCAAGCGGACGTCATCCCATATTTTCATCAGTGTTCGCGGTGGGCCACTATCTCCCGACCGGGTACGACAGATCGTCAAGCAACGCGCTAAGTTGGCTGGTATCGATCAAAACGTCTATCCCCACTTACTCCGTCACTCGTTCGCGACTCACCTGTTGGAAGGCGGTGCGGACCTACGAGTGATCCAAGAGCTACTCGGCCATGCAGATATTTCAACCACTCAAGTTTATACCCATGTCGATCGTCAACGCTTGAAAGCGGTGCATCGACAGTTTCATCCGCGCGGCTGAGTCGCTTCGAGCACTTAGCCGGATACACCCCAAATTAATAACTCGAAGAACTGCGAATAAATACAACTGAACACGCATCGAATGTCTAAAATCAAAAAATCATGGCGAACTCGTCGATGACATTCCAGGACGCCCGATTCGAATGCGTTGAGAAAAATCTACAGCATCGTGAATCGCTTTTGCCGCAGTGTTGATTTGCGCACGCCGCTTGAGCTCATTAAAAGGCAAACCATCCGTTAGGATTGTATGACGCTCATACATCAACTCATCACCCTTGCCATTGAGCAACAAGCGCCAATCCCAAGGCATCCTTTCAGAAGTCGGATGCTGAGAACGAATCGCAGTCGTACAATTAGTTGTGATCGCATGATACCACCGTGCTTGCTCGCAAAGCCCATTGATTGACCGTAAATATTCGAGAAAACGTTTGCGGGCTTCAGCCGGACTAACGCTTGTCCGATAAAGATAAACTTCTTCATCTTTGCGGTAATTCGTCCGAAGCCGGATGACATCACTCTCGTCAGCAACGATATAAATCAGATCAAATTGACGATAGAGACCACCTACTGCAGAATAGCTTTGACCTTCACGTTTTCGTGTCTCAATCGAAAAACAAAGTGGCGGTGCGTCGGCGAACTGGAAGCTAAGGATTGGGTGTGCCATCCAAGGTGAGCCCCAATAAGTAATAAATAAATCGATGCCTATAAGCTGCGACAGACGTACTTTACGGGTCTCCCACCGAACCGTGAAATCGGTATCCGTCCGATATTCGCAATTGCGGACATGATGCAGCGTGACCTCATCATTTTCAATTTCCGCAAACGCTTTCTCAGCCACATCGGGTTGCCAATTTCCCACATTACTCGGTTTGAGCGAAATCCACCATACTAACACAACCGCAAACCAGATGCTAAAAATCCATAACTTTCGCGAACAAGATTTAACAAAGATCCATATCCCGAGCATGATCACAGCTTGAACTGCCGCCAACTCTTTCGACACCCCATCGAAATATAATGCTCCGTAGATCCAAACAAAAGCCGGGAAAATAATCACGATTAACAATACATGGCGGATTTTCCTTTCTAAGGAATATTTTGGAATGGAGGAAAATTCCGTCATGCTGCTAGTTCTGTTGAATGTTGGCTGGGAGATTTGTAACCGAGGATCTTGCGCGGGCGATCATTTAATTCAGCTTAGACTTCGTCCATGGCTGGCTGATGCACTTCACTCAGATCGCATCTTTTCCGGTAATATTGACGGACCAGCCCGTTGAAGTTTTCAACGCCGCCTTTCTCCCACGACGAGTAAGGCTTGCAAAAGTATCCCTCGGAACCCAGCGCGGCACTCACTTCGGCATGCTTCGAGAACTCAAGGCCGTTGTCGTAGGTGATGGTTTCAACACGGTATTTCTCCGAGGCCTTGATGATGCCCCGGCTGGTTTCCTCGCTGGTTTTGCCCGTCAGTTTGATCAGCTTGCCGTAGCGGGACTTGCGCTGGTGGAGGCTCAGGATGTATCCGGTGCCACGCGCCCCTTCGATCAGATCCGCTTCCCAATCCCCGTATCGGCTCCGCTGTTGCACCACCGCCGGGCGCGCTGAAATGTCCCGGCGGTTGGGGATTTTCACCCGGCTTGCCTTGTTCCGGTGGCGGTAGCGCCGGTGGCCGTTGATCCGCAAATTCAGATGCAACTGCCCGCCCGCCTTCTTGTCCCCGCCAAGGTGTCGATAGATCGTGCTGGTGCTCACCTGCTGGCCGGTTAGAGCGAATCCGCCGCTGATCTGCTCGGGGCTGTGCTTGGACTCCAGCCTAACGATGATCTGGTCCGCCAGACTCTCGGTGATCACCGACTTTCGCGCTGGCTTGGAATGCTTCCTCTCAAGCGCCTTGGCTTGGGCTTGCTTGGGCCGGTAGCCCCGTTTCCCGGAGTTCCTGTTGACCGTTTACGATGGTTCCCTAGCTGAACCCGATCGTTCTCGCGATCTCGGTCTGCAGCTTATTGTCCTTCACAACGGTGTCCGAAATTGGGGTGAGAAATCTCCTCTAACGTTGCTTTGGGATACCCTAGGCGACTGCTGGCGAGGCTCCGACTCGCGAGATCAAAAT
>JAYWAR010000436.1:0-9038 GCA_043782285.1 Akkermansiaceae bacterium
TCGTGATGATTTCACCAACCGTAGCAACTGCTCCGGCGGTTCGGATTCGCCAGTGGTGGGTAGCCTGACATCCGTTTTTCCTGCGGGGCGGTTTGGCGCGTTTGCGGTATCCGAATCCAACGTTCCAGCCGTGCGCGACTACATCGCCGGACAACGGGAGCATCACCAGAAGAAGTCATTCCAGGACGAATACAGAGCCTTCTTGGTGCGACACGGAGTTAATTTCGATGAACGATACGTCTGGGATTAGCGTCTCGCCTTGGGCCGCCTCTTCAGGGCTCAAATTGTTGTCATCCGCCAGACCCAGGGCGATGCCCTGGGCTGGCATGGTTTGCCCCGTTGGGGCGCAAGAGGTGCCCCGCCTCGAACAAATCATCCACGATCTGGAAGGAGGCGAGACCCCATGAAACCCGGCTGTTCCATCTTAGCACCAACGGTGCGTCCCATCCCAGCACCAACGGTGCGCCCCATCCCAGCCCAGGGCAGCGCCCTGGGTTCCGGTCCCAGAGGATTCGAGCCCTGAAAGGGCGATCTAAAAACCGGTTCCGCCACGGCAGGTCCGCCCCTTCAGGGCTCCATTCCTTATCATCCGCTAGACCCAGGGCGTTGCCCTGGGTCATCGTGACAACAGGTCCCAAGCCCTGAAGGGGCGTCCTAAAACCGCGTGCCGCGACATCGCGCCCGCCCGTGAATGCCTCTTCCCTTCATCCTTCATCCTTACCATGACTCCTCCCGGCTACAAACAGACCGAAGTCGGCGTGATCCCGGAGGAGTGGGAGGTGAAGACGCTTCGCAACGTCCTGAAAAAGGGACGTCTTGGCGGCAATTATTCCAATCAAGATCGCGAGACGGAATACCCACTGATGAAAATGGGAAACCTTGGCCGGGGGGCAATGGATACATCGAAGATTGAATACATCACCCGGAGAGCCATTCCGGAAAAGCAGCACAAACTCGCCAAAGGCGATGTTCTTTTTAACACCCGGAACACTCTGGACTTGGTGGGAAAAGTGGCCATCTGGCGGGATGAACTTCCCGTTGCATACTACAACTCCAACCTGATGCGGCTGGAATTCGATCCGAAGGAAGTCTGCTCCAACGAATACGCAAATGCCGCCCTGAATACGTCAGGTGCGATCACTGTTCTGCGGGGACTCGCTACAGGCACCACAAGCGTGGCGGCAATCTACACGCGGGATTTGATGGACATGCCATTCATCACTCCACCCCTCCCCGAGCAACGCGCCATTGCCACGGCCTTATCGGACGTGGACGCCTTGCTCGCCGCGCTGGACCGGCTCATCGCCAAGCAGCTCGACCTCAAACAGGCCGCCATGCAGGCAATCTTTGAATATATAGAAGGCTACTACCACACGCAGAGAATGCACTCATCGCTCAACTACCTTACTCCTTTAGCTGCTGAAATAGCCGCCTAAAAAACATACTGAAACGCTTCATAAAACACTCCGAAAAATGGTGACAAGTCCAGTGCCGCGATTGGCTTAGAAAGGGGTTTGGTTTAGGGGGTGAGCCAAACGCGGAGGCGGTAGAAGGTTTTCGGGCTGGTGGCGGTGACGGCATAACTGACGGCTTGGTCGCTACCTAGGATATCGGTGTAGTTGCTGAGGCTCGTCCACGAGGTCGGGCCGCTGGGGTCGAGGGTGGAGGAGGATTCGAGGGCATAGTGGCGGGTTTTACCTGCGTAGCCGCTGCCATTCGCGGCTTTGGCGGTAAAGTTAAGGGAAACTTGATTGAGGGCAAGGCCAAGGGCGGGGGAAGGTGAGGGCTCGCTTTTGAACGGCAGTAGCCCGAAGATGTATTCTGAGACGTTGGAAATTCCGTCGCCATCAGGGTCGGCGGTGGCGCTCGAAACTAGTGGATCTGCGAGTTGGGCTGGACTGAAGAGCGCGTTTTGCCAAGTGGTGAATGAATCGCTTGCGACGACACTGAGCGTTTGTGAAATGGGGGTTGCGGCGCTGTAGTTGGTATTCCCAGGTTGGCTGGCGGTGATGGTAGTGGTGCCCGCACCGACGAGGGTGAGGTTGCTGCCGCTGATGGTGGCGACGGCGGGATTGCTGGAGGCGTAACTCACCGTGAGGCCGGAGCTGGCGGTGGCGGTGAGCGTGGATGGCGCGGTGCCAAAAGTCTTGGCTGTAAGTGCGCCGAAGGTGAGAGTTTGAGTTCCGACTGAGACGTTGATGGTGAAGCTTTGACTGATTGAAGATCCGGTGCCGTTTGGGTATCGCCATGCGGTGACAACCACGGGAAAGCTGCCGGTTTGGGTGGGAGTTCCGCTGATGGCGTCGGTGCTGCTATTTTGGGCGTTGCTATGCACCAGTCCCGTAGGAAGCGTTCCACTTATTGTCCAGCTTGCAGGCTTACTGGGAGCGCCGGTGCATTGGACGACGAATGTGAGCGAAGAGCCGTAGCTTGCGGGCACTGCTGTCGCGTTCAATGAGGGTGAGATTTGGCTGATCACGGTGGCTCCCGCGACGCTGTCAAAAGCCCCCAAACCGACGATGGTGGCGACTGACCACTGGGTGATTTCTGCGAGCCCTGCGCCGCCGAGGATGCGAGCTTCGGGAAAGAGCATTTGTACCAGCGGCGAGCGTTGGAACAAAAGTAGCACCGAGCCGAGTCTGGAAGTGAGAATCCGACGGCGCAGGGATGAGCGGATTGATGAATACATGGTGGGTTTTGGGTTGGGAGAATGACAAGCCGTACTTAATTGCAGCCGCAACCGCCGCCACCGACTCCGTGGCCGCCGTAGGTGGCCTCACGCGAGAAGTAGGCATGCTCGGTCATCGCTTGTTGCAGAGGATCCAGACTTTCCGCCATCGCTGGCTTGGCGAGATTGCCGCGTTCATAGGGTTTGACTCGGACGAGTGACTGCGAGCAGGCACTGAGAGCTGGCAGCGCGAGGACAAGGCAAGTGGACAGCACAGGGAATTTCATGGTGGCAATCAGGGACTTGAGGCTTCAGTTGCTTTCTGCGAGAAGAGCTTGGATCTCAGTTTCATACTCGATTTCGGTTTTGGCACCGAGGAAGCCAGTATGAACGTGGCGGATCACACCTTTGCGGTCGGCGAGGTAACTGGATGGCATTGATGCGGGGTTAAAAAAGCCGACGGCTTGGTGGCTGGCGTCGTGGGCAAGCGGAAATTTGACGGTCATTTTGGCGGCGAAGGCGGTGTAGTTTGCGGCGTCCTCATCGACGCCGACGCCGAGGATGATGAGCCCCTTGCTGGCATATTTTTGCTGCAGGCGATTGAGGCAAGGGAACGATGCTTTGCAGGGTGCGCACCAGGAGGCCCAAAAATCGACGAGGACGACTTTACCGCGGGTGTTAGGAATGTTTGCGCCGGGCAGGAGTTGGGTGAGTTTCGGCAAGGTTTGGCCGGGTTTGGCGGAGTCGGCGGCGGTGAGGGCGAGCGTCGAGCAGGCGAGGGTAAGAGCAGTGATGAGACGTTTCATGGGATGTTGGGTTGAGCTCAATTAGGCGGCTTTGATTAGCCAGCGGCCGAAGCCGCGGCTGCCTTCGATGCCAGATTCACTTTGAGTGCAAACTTCGACGCCGCGGGCAAGTGAGGCGAGGTGAAGGCCGTCGCTAGCGCCGAGGACGAAGACCGCACTGCTGTAAACGCCGGCTTCCAAACAGGATGGTGCGATGACTGTGACCGCACGCATGCCATTGGCCACCGGCCAACCGGTGCGTGGATCGAGAATGTGGCCGTAGCGGACGCCTTGGTGGGTGAAATGGCGAACATAGTCACCGGAGGCCGATACCGCGTGGTTGCTGACCGCGAGGCCGCCCCAGCAATTTCCCGGCTGACAGGCATCTTCCACGCCGACGTGCCAGAACGGGTGGGACCCGTTGCCGCCGAGGGCGAAAATATCTCGACCGAGGTCGATAAGTGCATCGGTGATCCCGTGCTGGCGGGCCATTTGAGCGAGGAAATCGACGGCGTATTCCTTGCCAAAGCCGCCGAAGTCAAGCCCCATGCCCGCCTGTGGGAGCCGCACGGCACCCGGGCGGCGTTGGACTTTGTGCCATCCGGTTTGGGCGAGGGCGGTTTTCACTTCGAGGGGGCTGGGAAGTCGGGGATGTCCTTTTTGCCAATCCCAAAGGCGCAGCAAGGGCAGCAGTGAGGGGTCGAGAATTCCGTCGGTCCGGCGGTGGAGATCGTCTGCGAGCTTGAGCAGGTGCTCCATCTCGGAGTCGATCGCGACCCATTGGTGGCCGGCGGCGGCGTTGACTTGTGAGACGATCGAGTCTGGCCGATAGCGAGAAAATTTTGCCTCAAATTGCCCTATCCATGCCAGTGCCTCGGCGGCGAAGGTGAGAGCCAGCCGTTCATCACTCAGCCGAAATTTGAGCGAGCATTGGGTTCCAAGCGCCCGGAACTCAAGGTGACGGACGCCTCTGACATCGGCTGGCAACGCGGAGGCTTGGAGAGTCGGGTGCATCGGCTGGCGGTGAGGTTTTTATCAGAATTCTGCGCAGATGCCGAAGGTCCAGATGCTGGCGTTCGGGTAGGATGGGTCTGGCGAGCGATCGGCAGAATTTCCGCTGCCGCTCATCACATAGCGTTCATAGGCGGCGGTAGCGGAAAAATGATCGTTGAACTGGCAGCGTAGCCGGAGTCCGCCACTGACGGTGTCGAGCGAGGAGAGTCGGTAGTCTGCGGAGTAGTTTTGGCCGCTGCCGCTCGGGTCTTCGGCGGGGTTGGCGATGGGTAAACCGTTGAGAGTATTGGCGAAAAACTCAGCCGCGTTTTGGCGGTAGTAGCGGAAAAAGGGCACCACTTGAAAGCGTGAACCGATGGATTGCCGCCACTCGAGTTGCACGGTTTGTGAGAAGACACCAAAATCGTCATGGCCGAGGCGTAGAATCCCGTCGAGCACCCCGTCCGCTGCGACGAAGTCATGCTTGGCCTCCAGTTGCAGCACTTGGCGAAAACGTTGATCCGGGCGATTTTCGCGGTAGATATTTACCACCGGGATCTCGATCGTACCGCCGAGTCCGTCGGGGATACTTTCGATTTCGTTGCGTTGCACGACCTTGTATGGGTCATTGAGATAACCTTGATTGTAGCCAATCGTGAGGTTGGCAGCGACCACGGTATTCTTGTCGAGAATCTGACTGACACCGGCAAACAAGTCGTAGCCGTGCTTGTCGCGCTCGCCGAGGACCGGCACCGTCACGAGGTCATTCAAATAGTTGAAACCGTAGGAAATTGTGGTGTTCTTTTGATTCAGTTGCCAAGTGTCGCTCAGGGCGTAACCGTGGGAAAGGTAGTCATTTTCTTGGCTGCGGGAAATTTCGAGTTCGAGCCGATGGTCGCCAAACTGCCGTGACAGCGCACCGAGCAGGCCGGTACGAAGATCTTCGACGTCTGAGAGATAAGGCTGAGTTGGGTTTTGTGGCCCGGTGGGTAAGGCCCCAGTGGGCGAGGAGCCGCTGATCGCGTCACTGAGCCATTGAACCCGAAAAGAGGTGGCGTCATCCAGATCGATCTTGCCCCGCAGATAATTGGACTCGACCCGAATCCGCTGGCTGTCCTCTTGATAAAGTTGGTAGCTGTAATCGTAGCGCTGCGGTGGAATTTGAGCCTGAACTGCTAGGCTTGGACCGAACAGTGAAGCGAGGATGAGAGGTTGGCTTGAGTTCACGATGGCTCAGATTTTACGTCAACCGAACCCGTGGTGCGCTTGCACACCTTAATTGGTCTACCGCTATTTAATTTAGATTAGTGAAGCTTTTAGCTGGGGTAAAGTTCTAACCATGGTTCTTAAAAATCGGCAATTGTTGATTTATCTAAATGCTTAATAGTTAAGAATTTGAAGCTTTAAAATTAGATTTAGGGACTTTTGGGGTTTAGCCCGTGGTGCGTAGGCCGGAGGCGATTGCGTTGATCGAGAGCAGGAGCTTGGGCAAGAGAGCGTCTGCGTCTGCGGCGCGGTCGTTGGCGAGGTGATCGCGCCATTGGCGGAGGAGGGCGATTTGTTGCTGATGCAGCACGCGCAGCGGTGCTTCGCGGATATCCAAAGTTTTCGCCATCCGTGGGCGGCGGTCTCGCATCTCGCCATCAAACAACTCGGCGAGCAGCACCCGGGTGCGTTCGAACTCTGCGAAGATTAAAGCCTTGAATTGATCGCGCAGTGCCACGTTTTCGACCAAGGCGGCGTAGTCGCGCATCAGTTCGAGATTGGCGGAGGCAAGGTTGGTTTCGACGTTGGTGAGGACGTAACTGAGGAATGTGGATGCGGGAAGCGCTTGTTTAAACGCTGCAAAGCCTGCCGGATCGTCGTGTTTGAAAGTTTCCAGAGCCGAGCCGACCCCGAACCAGCCCGGGAGGTAGTAGCGCGCTTGAGTCCATGAAAAGACCCATGGAATTGCCCGAAGATCACTGATGGAAAAGCCTTTTTTACCGGTGCGGCGTGCAGGCCGGGAGCCGATCCGCGAGTTTTCAAGCGCGTCGATCGGGGTGGCTTGACGGTAGAATTCGATGAAGCCGTCAGTTTGGAGTAATTTTTGATAGGCAGCCTGACTGCTCGCGCCTAAGCGGGCCATGATGGCTTCGCAGGGATCGGTGATTGCGGGCAAGTGGCGATGGTGTGCGGTGGTGACTGCTGCGCCGGCCAGAAGCAGCTCAAGGTTGTAGGTGGCGCTGGCGAGATTGGCATATTTTTCGGCGATCGTTTCGCCTTGTTCGGTCATGCGGAAGCCGCCACTCATCGCACCATAAGGGAGAGCTGCCATGAACCAATGGGTTGGCCCAGCGCCACGGGAAATCGTGCCACCACGACCGTGGAAAAAGCAAAGTTTGACAGAGTGCTTGCGGGCGACGTCGGTGAGGGCGGTTTGGGCCCGTTGCAGCGCGAATTGTGCGGCGAGGATGCCGCAGTCTTTGTTGGAATCGGAGTAGCCTAACATGACCTGCTGGCTGCTGAAATTGCCGCTAGCATGAGAGCGTTGGGTGAGGGGGTGACGCAAAAAGGCTTGTAGAATTTGAGGCGAGCGGTCGAGGTCATCCATGGTTTCAAATAGAGGCACCACTTGCAGCGGACAAATCAGACCCGTGGGTGTGAGTTCCATCAGCCCGGCCTCGCGGGCTAGCAAATAGACCCCGAGCAGATCCGAGAGTTGTCGGGTCATCGAGACGATGAGCGAGCCGAGCCCGGCCGAGCCCCAGTCGCGGCGATGGCGAACCAGCACTCGGTAGCTATCCAGCACGTCGTCTGCCTCGGTGCCCACGCGCAGGTCGTCATGCAGAAAAGGCCGAGTGGAGGTGAGCTCCGCAGTCAAAAAATCGACGCGCTGCGCCTCGGGCCAAGTCGGGTAGTTGGCTCCGTCGGTCACGCCCGCGGTGACCAGCAATTGGCTGATCGCTTTGTCGTGAAATTCGGAGTTCTGGCGGATGTCGAGAGTGGCGAGGTGGAAACCAAACATCTCGAGCTTATGCCGCAAGGGCCGGATCGCCGCTTCTTCCAGGAGGTGGCAGCCCGCCTCCGCGAGCGTGCGCGAAAGTAAATTGAGATCGTCGGCAAGGCAGGCGGGTTTGCGGTAGCCAGGTTGGCCGAGCGTTTGTTCACGCAGCCGTAGCGCCATCAATGCTGCCAGTTGACGCCATGGCTCTTCTTGGTAGCGGTCGAGAATTTCCGCCACTCCGGAGCTGGCGTGGAGCATTGCGAGCAGTTGGTCGATGCGGGCTTGCAGCTCGGCGGGTACGGGCGTGAGGTAACGTGAAAGTGTGAGCTGTGAGCCGAGTTCCCGCAGCTCGACTTGCAGCAGTTTGAAGGCGGACTCGCGCAAGGTCGCGAGAGTTTTTTCGGTGACCTCAGGGGTCACTAAGGGGTGGCGGTCGCGGTCGCCACCGATCCAGGTGCCGAATCGCAAGTGGGGGATGTTGCCGGCGGAGCGCAGCAATTCGAGCGGTAGTCCGGCAGCGCGCCATGCTTCGGTAAAATGCAGGTCTAGGCGGTTGATTGCGGCGGGAAAAAGGTCGCGGAGGTAATGAGTCGCATTGCGTAGCTCGCTGGTGATGTCAGGCCGGACCAGGTGGATCTCGGCAGTGCGCCACAGCGTTTCCAAGGTGGTTACGACCCGCTCGCGAATCCGGCGACGTTCGCGTTGGGTGTATTTGGGAAATTCGTTGCGCACCATTTCATCATACAAGGCGCGGTGGCGCTCACGGATGCTTGAACGTTTGGCCTCAGTCGGGTGGGCGGTCAGCACCGGCTCGACTTGTACGTCGTGCAACACTTCGAGAATTTGTTCGGGGCTCAGCCCGATCGCCAGCAGATCGCGCAAGGCTTGTGGCCATAAGCCACGGATTGAATCTGCCCCGAGTGCGGTTTCCCGTTCGCGGCGAATTTCGGCAGCGACTCGTTCCTCGACCATGTTGAGCAATTGAAACCCGATCGAGTAGAGTTGCGGCAGTCCTTCGGGGGCATGGCCATTTTCGGGTTCGCGGCCAGACCATGGCATGTAGGGTAGCAATTTGGTCTCGCCAGTACTTTTCAAAGCGTCCTCCAAGCAGCCGAGCATGTATTGCAGGCGCTCGTCGATGAGCTCAAATCCTTCCAAGCGAAGTTGTTCCCGGGTGAGGTTGGCGGCGGTGTCGGTCATGCGTGCGGCCTGTTAAGCACAATCCAAGCCGATTCGGGAAGGGGATATCTTTTTTCTGACGCTTAGGCAGGCGGAAAACTTTTTTGCCAGCGGTTGGGGTGGGATTCTGGGTGAAACCTAGCTTGGACATTTCGCCGCAGTGGGCTAGGACAGCGCGATGAATGCATGGTATCCCGCAGTGGAAGTGGTCAAAAATTGTCTCAAAGCAGGTGTCTGTGAGTTTGTCGTCTGTGCTGGGGCACGCAATGCGGCCTTGTTGGAAGCTTTGGCGCGTGCTGAGGCTGCGGGTTTGGTGCGGGTCTGGCGGCATTTTGAAGAACGCAGTGCAGGGTTTTTCGCGCTTGGGCGGACGATGGAAACGGGCCAACCCTGCGCGGTGATCACCACCAGCGGCACCGCCGCAGCC
>JAYWAR010000437.1:0-3266 GCA_043782285.1 Akkermansiaceae bacterium
TGGGTCGGGAGCGCTGCGTGAATCGCATCCAGCAATTTGTGGCGATGATCTAAATTTCAGCTGATGAAAGCGGTTTATACGTTTGCAGATTTGGCATCGCGGGACTTGCTGGATGCGGGTTCGGAGTTGCCGGCGCGGTTGGCGGTGATTGGCCAGCCGGTGGCGCACTCGGCCTCGCCGCAGATGCACCAAGCGGCGCTGGATGCGGCGGGAATCGCGGCGCGTTACATTCGGCTTGAGATCGAGCCGGGGCAAGTGGGCGCAGCCTTAGCTCGGATGCGAGCCCTCGGCTTTATCGGCTGCAATGTGACGGTGCCGCACAAGTTGGCGGTGATGGCAGATTGTGCGGTGGACCCGGCAGCGCAAGCGCTAGGTGCGGTCAATACGATTCGTTTTGATCACGATTTAAATCGTGGCTTCAATACCGATGGGCCTGGTTTTGCGCGGGCGATTGAGGATGATTTTCAAGTGTCACTCGGCTCACTCAAGGTCGGAATCGTCGGTGCGGGTGGTGGCGCGGGTCAGGCGATTGCGATGCAAGGTTGCCAAGCAGGAGTCCGCCAATGGGTGGTGGTCAATCGTAGCATCGAGAAACTCGGGCCCTTAGTCGCGCGGATGCATTTGCAGCAGGCGGCGGCTGAGATCTGCGCACTTTCGTTCGAGGACCCTGCACTGGCGGAGCAATGTTTGAGCTGTGATTTAATCATCAATACCTCGTCGCTCGGCTTAAAAGTCGGTGATCCCTCGATTTTGGCGGCCGCTTGTTTAAAAAAGGAGCACTTGATTTACGATACCATTTATCAGCCTTCGGTCACCCCGTGGTTGGCAGTGGCGAATGGTCTCGGCTGCCGGACGGCGAATGGATTATCGATGCTGGTCCAGCAAGGAGCGCTGGCATTTCAGCATTGGTTTCCGGAAACGACTCCTTTGGCAGCGATGAAGGCGGCGATGAGTCACTTTGCCAGAGCTTGAGGCGGAATTTCGATGCCGGGAGCGGTGGTGGCATACCAGTGGCAGGCAAGCAGCTCGTCGAGCTCGAAGCGACGTTGATTGTCGGTCTCGTCACGTCGGATCTTGACCCGGACTCGAATAAGTCCCTCGGGATCGATGCGCGGAAGCTGGCCGCCGAAGACCCTTTGGTTGCGGCTTTCAAGTTGAAAGGCGGCGCTGAGCAGGCGGCCGTTCGGGCTGTCGCGCTTGATTAAAAATTCAGGAGATTGAGGTCCAAGTTGGTCGTTGGAACCGAAGTGGGGTGCGTAAAACACGATGCTGAGGGTATCGGTACTTGGACCTTCATCGACGAGGCGTTGGCGGGCGAGGAGGCGGAATTCGCCCTGCTCGGAGCCGCTGCCAGCGAGGAACAAGGGCCACGGAGTGTCGCTGAAACGGGCGAAATGATCCCAGTCGAGTCGCCATTCGCCGTTTTCCTCAACAAAAACTGCGTCCAAGTGATGGCCATCGCGAGTTTTCCAATAGGTTTCGATCGCCCGGGTGGCGGGCAGTGGCAGCAGCGCGCGGTGAGTGAGAGTAAGGGTTTGCGGACCGATGTTGGGCAAGGGGTTTAAGTTGTAAAAGCGAGTCATTCGAGTCGCTGCATCAAGTGGCGTGAGGACCCATGAGTTCCGTAGCTCGGCAGTTTCGGCGCTAAGAAAACCGGAAATTGTCCGGATACAGTGGGGGATCGCGTCATTCAAAAAAGCCTCATTGTCTGCCAAAATTTGATTTTTGGCGGGCTCGTCGCTGGCCGTTAAAGGGGGATTTACGGAGTCGTTCTGCCACAGCCAATAGGCCCCGCTGAGGATCGCGAATAAGACCAATAAACAAGCTCCGCCCAATTTCAGCAGCAAGGCGCTACGGTTGCGGTTTCTAAGTGGCTGTTGTTGGTGTGTTTGCTGGGCGATGGGAGGACTTGCGAGCAGGGTAGGGCTAAAATGAGCGGGCGCTGTGAAATTTGCGGCTGGTGTTTGGGGGCGAAGCGATGGATTCGCGCTACATTTCGAGCAGACGCGATGCTCGGACTTACCGAGCTTAGCTTGGAATAACGAGCCGCAGCGGCCGCAATGAAACCAGGAGGTGTTTTGAAAGCTCACGGCCTGAAATTAGGGGGTGAAGCAGTTAATGTGAAGCATCTCTCGGATGAATCCTTGATTTTATGCAGCGGGTGGCGGGAAACACTTATGACTCGGCCAATTGGCGGTCGAGTGCTTGGTCCAGCGCTTGCTCGACGAGACGGGCGGCGAGTGCTTCAGTGGCGGCATCGAGCCGTTGTACCGCCATTTTGAGCGGGTTGGCTGCGCCGCCAGCGAGTGCAACTCGAACCTCTTGGGCCGCGGCTTCGATGACGGTCCGCTCGTCTGCGATCGTGAGGCCTTGGGCAAGGACCGCCTCGACGGCAGGCAGCAGTTCTTCCGCCTTGATTTTGGCCTCAGTGAAAACCCGTTCGGCCATGTCGGTAAAGGCGTGCTCTACCGATTCGCTGACCATCGCTTCGACGGCCGCGTCATCGACATTGACCGCGGCATTTTTAATCTGGATCCGCGTGTCAGTGCCGGTGGTGACGTCGCGAGCCAACGCTTCGAGAATCCCATTTTCGTCAATTTTAAATTGAATCCCTACGCGTGCTTGGCCCTTGGCGGCAGGGGCAAAGGGCACCTCGAAGTTACCCAGCTCCCAATTATCCTTGGCCATTTCGCGCTCGCCTTGGAGCACTCGCAGCTGCATTGCCGCTTGGCCGTCGGCGGCGTTGGTAAACATTTCACCTGCCTTGCACGGAATGGTGGTGTTGCGTGGGATCAGCACATTCATCAGGCCACCGAAGGTTTCGAGGCCAAGACTGAGCGGGGTCACGTCCCATAAAATCATCTGGCGCAAGGCACCGCTTAAAACTCCGGCTTGGATCGTCGCTCCGAGGGCGATCGCCTCATCTGGGTGCTGTGAAAGGTCTGGCTCGCGACCGAAGAGTTCTGCCACCGCGCGGCGGACGGCTGGCATCCGGGTGCTGCCGCCCACCACCACCACGGCGCTCAAGTCTTCGGGTTTGAGCGCGGCGTCGGCGAGGGCTTTGCGGCAAAGATGTAGCGTTTTGCCGATCCATGGTGCGGCAAGGTTTTCGAGTTCGGTGCGGGTGACGGTTTGTTCCAAGCTGTGAATTCCGTCATAAAAAGGCACCCGGAAAACCACTTCGGACTCATCCGAGAGCGCGCGTTTGACCCGCTCTGCTTCGGCGGTGAGGCGGACGCGAGCGGCAGCGTCGATTTCGGTGATCC
>JAYWAR010000438.1:0-9030 GCA_043782285.1 Akkermansiaceae bacterium
GTGCTTGGACTCCAGCCACCCGATGATCTGGTCCGCCAGACTCTCGGTGATCACCGACTTCCGCGCTGGCTTGGAATGCTTCCTCTCAAGCGCCTTGGCTTGGGCCTGCTTGGGCCGGTAGCCCTGTTTCCCGGAGTTCCTGTTGAGCTCCTTGCGGATGGTTCCCTGGCTGAACCCGATCGTTGTCGCGATCTCGGTCTGCGGCTTATTGTCCTTCATCATCCGAGAGATGATCTTACGATCCTCCATGCGGAGGTGGCGGATGTCTTCAGGCATTGTTAGTTTTAGTAGACGCAACGCTACAGGAGTCCGCCCTTCCGTCCCAAACATATTCCTTAGGAGAATAAATCCGCCTTTTATAAAAAAACTAATTTTTAAGGGAAATGCCTTGAGAAGAGGTAACGAAATCATAGCCAATATTGGCATTTCATATTCATGATCCGCAACTTTTACCCGAGATGACATAAGGGTGATAATCGAACTCTCCAGTGCTGATATTCCGATTAGTTGCAATGAGAACCTTAAGTTCAAACGACAAGAAATAGTCGGAATCAAAGGCTGATCCTCATTATCATCTAAAAAAGAGTGATTTCAAAATCACCACCGCTACTAGCAGACCTCTCACTCTCAGGTTTCGCCCATTCCTAGAAGAAAGACTCGATGAAGATTTCAGCCCGATCGGTGACACCGTATTTGAATTGATTAAGGGTAAGATAAGTCGTGCCACCATTTTTACCACCCTTTTCCACCTACAAAGCTATGCTGATAAAGCCATCACCTTAATACCAATTTTTTGTTTCAAAGACCAAGTCCGCGTGCAGCGGATTGTTAGTGAGCAAACTAAAACCCGCGGTCATGATAACATGACGTTTGAATTGGATGAATCCAGATGTGGTAGAAATTAATAAATATTAAAATTTTACATGTCCCACATAATGAGAGGAACATGAGAATCAAAATAACAACCCTGCAATTTATTTCTATTTATCATCGTTTTATCATCTTCAGCACACGATACTCATCGCATCGATCTTTTTTGAAGATCATATCGTGCTCTCCTCAAAAGTCATGAATTGCAAATACTTCATCGCCTTGTTGACGATGCTCACATTCCCAAGTTTCGCCTTCGCCGACAAAAGCGACAAACCCGTGAAATTTGAAGCACTGCCTGTCGCCGTCGCTACCATCATCGAAAGAACGAGCACAGAAGCTAAGCTCACTCGCCTCGTCCTCGGCAACGAGGACGGTATGCCTGCTTATGAAGCCACATGGAATAACAAGGACCACCGGTACGAAATCGTTATCGTCAGTGACGGCACCTTACTCACACTTGACGAAGTCATCCTCCTCGCCGAAAAGCCAAAGGACGTACGTGCCGCAATGATTAAAGAAGTCGCCGATTACAAAATGCTCGAAATTGGAAAAGTCATTCAAAAAAGCATGTTAAGCTACGAATTCGCCATCGAGAAAGATCAGGGTAAAGAAGTCATTTGTTTCAGTAAAGAAGGTAAAATTCTCAGTCGAGAAAAATCCGTTACGACTAAAATAATGAGCTCATTCAACAAGGAGAAAATCGTTAAATAAAGTGAATCACAGGGTTTTGCCATGCTCGTCAGCACGGAGAAACCAAATTTTCTTTGAAATATGCAAAATCCGATCCGTCCTCAATGAATTGGTTTCACTGGTCATTGCTATCCGCATTTTTCGCAGGACTAACCGCGATTCTGGCGAAGATCGGCGTAACCGGGGTAGACTCGAATTTGGCCACCGCCATTCGTACCTCCGTAATTTTAATCTTCGCTTGGGTAATTGCACTCGCCACGACCAAACCGCTGGTGATGCTAGATTTTCACAGCCGTACTTGGATATTTCTCAGTTTATCGGCTATCGCGACCGGGCTTTCATGGCTGTGCTACTTCCGCGCTTTGCAATTGGGAGACGCATCCAAAGTTGCCCCGGTTGATAAACTGAGTGTTATTTTCGCAATCTTGCTTGCTGCTATTTTTCTCAAGGAAAAAATAACCCTACAACACCTATTCGGCGGATTTTTGATTGTGTCGGGGGCTTTGGTTCTTGCATGGAAACACACCAAGGCTTGACGCCCGGCCCAAACCACGGCTTTTTCAGTTTTCTTCGTGAAATACTCACCCGATTTTTATTTTCAGCATGCTTTCTAAAATGGCTTTGCCAAAATTTCTAAACCACTATCCGCGCTCCAATCTTTTTCCATGACCCGTTCCCGCTTAGAAAAACAAGGCTTTGCCAATCACCATCGCAAACTATTGTTCTGTCTTTCCATACTCGCTATCGGCAGCTATTTAGTACTTGCTCCTGATCCATCCAAGCTCTCTCACGTCGCCGTCATCTGCGTCCAAGTTGCTGGCAGCCTGATAATTTTTATCGGAATTCTGGGGCGGATTCTCGCCACCATCTCGATTGGTGGTCATAAAGACAGCACGATCATGAAAACCGAGCTTTATTCGATCTGCCGCAATCCACTTTATTTCGCATCATTTCTCATAGCTGTGGGCCTCGGCTTACTCTCCGCACGTTTGGATTTACTGCTGCTAGTCATCATCGCATACCTCGCAATTTTTTATCCAATGATGCGTAACGAGGCTGCATATTTGCGAGGAAACTTTAAAGAATTCGCCGAATATGAAAAAAGAGTTCCTTTATTTTTACCGAATTTTAGTTTGTGGCAACAACGCCAGCAAATCGAAATTAATTTTAGTTTAGTCAAACGTACCTTGCTCGACGCATCACTGGCACTCATCGCCATTCCAATCATGATCTTGGCCCGCGAATTTTTGAGTCTATGAACTTCTATCACAGTGACAGAAAACTTGTGGAACACCACCGGGCAGCTCATGCTCAAATCATGGTTCGTCTATTTGTATGTCTATTATTTTATTTAGTATCATCAATCTCTCAAGGTCAGTCCTACACTCCAGTAAATGAGCATCCGCCAGCCCTCGCCCGCGAATTCCGCGGCGCGTGGATTGCTAGCATTTATAACCTTGACTGGCCCAGCTCGCCCGGTCTCAGCGCAGGTGCCCAGCAAGCTGAGATGTGTGGTATCCTCGACAAACTTGCAGCACTGAAAATGAACGCGGTCATCTTCCAAGTTCGTCCGCAATGTGACGCTGTTTACGCATCCTCCATCGAGCCTTGGTCTGCAAGTCTCACTGGCACCATGGGGCGCTCACCAGGCTACGATCCACTCGCCTATTGCATCCAGCAAGCCCACGCCCGTGGAATCGAGGTTCACGCGTGGTTCAACCCGTTTCGCGCGCTCTCCAACAACTCACAACAAATCGCAGAAAACCACATCACCCGAAGCTCTCCCAACCTCACCCGGAAGTTTGGCACCATGACTTGGTGCGATCCTGCCAACCCTAACACCCGCTCCCGCGCACTCAACGTGATCCTTGATGTCATCAAACGTTATGATGTCGATGGTATCCACCTTGACGATTATTTCTACCCTTACCCTTCCGGGAGCCTGCACTTTGCCGACGGTAAAAGCCCCGCCGAACGCCGTAGTTACGTTGATGACTTCGTTAGCAATCTTTATTTTTCGGTCAAACACCTCAAACCTTGGGTTCGTGTTGGCATCAGCCCATTTGGGATATGGCGGCCCGGAGTTCCCGCAGGCATCGAGGCTGGCATCGACAGCTACGAGCAACTCGCCTGCGACTCGCGCAAATGGCTCAAAAATGGCTGGCTCGACTACCTCGCCCCGCAACTCTACTGGCCAAACTCTCCTCAGAAACAAAGTTTTTCCACTCTGCTCAACTGGTGGCGTCAACAAGGATCGCGCCCAGTTTGGCCCGGCATCGCCACGGATCGCATCGGTGGTCACGAAGACCATCGTTCGGCCAACGAAATCACCCAACAAATCAATCTAAGCCGCCGAATTGGTAACAATTGGAACGGTCATCTTCACTGGAGCGTCAAAAGTATAATTCATAACCAAGGCGGTATTGCTAACAAACTCACCTGTGTTTACACTCAGCCTGCTGCTGTTCCCCCGATGCCATGGATCAACAACAGCAGCCCGACAGCACCCGGCATCAGCGCCATTGTTCAAGGGGATCACGTTTCCATTCAATGGTCGGTCACGAGCACGACTGCCAAAATTGCCATCCAAGCCAAAAATAACGGTACTTGGCGAACCGTTAAAATTGTACCTATCAGTTCACAGGGCACCACCATCCCACGTGCCGACACCATCGCCGTTACCGCACTCGACCGCTTCGGTAACGCCAGCCCACCGAAAGTTCTCGGACAATTTTAAATTTTGTTCCAACCGCGTCAAAACTCTGAAACCTCACGCGAATTTCATTCTGCTTGCAATAATCGCTCCGGCCATTGCTTGGTCAGCTTGGCGACCGTTTGACCGAATGACTTGGTGGTTAGAAGTAATTCCAGTATTCCTCGGTTTCATCGCTTTGTTAGTTGCTCAGGCCAAGGGCTGGCGGTTTTCCACGCTGGCGCTGGCCCTAATCGGATTTCACATGATCGTACTACTCATCGGCGGCCACTACACTTATGCCTTAGTGCCTGCTGGCGACTGGATCAGCGATTTTTTCGGGTTCCACCGGAATCACTTTGACCGCCTTGGCCACTTCACCCAAGGACTGGTACCTGCCATCATTTGCCGCGAAATTTTCCTCCGAAACAGAATACTCACTCATCGTAATTGGCTTGGTTTTTCAGTGATGACATTCTGCCTGGCTCTAAGTGCCACCTACGAGCTTTTCGAGTGGCTCACGGCTCTTATTTGTGCCGAGGCTGCCGAATCATTTCTGGGGACCCAAGGCGATGTCTGGGACACCCAGTGGGACATGTTTCTCGCCGGGGTGGGTGCCCTCAGTGCTCTCATGTTCGTATCACACGCACACGATTGTTCGCTCGCCCGCTTAAAAAAACATTCGTCGTAAGCCAGTTAAAATTTTCGAACTTATCAGTTCGAGATCCGTTTAAAAATAGAGCGACCCATTTAGACCAAAATCTGGATTTCTAATTTAGTAATACTTTTTAATTTGGTTAAAAAAATCGTCTTAACTAAAATGAAATGTTGCTTTTTTTCTACTTGTTTTTGTTCACTATTCGCATATAGTAATGTCACTTAATTATTTTTTATGAATCAAACCATCTGGTTTAAATATTTTATTCGCCCTTGGTATCATGAATTGCACAATTTGGTGGATTGGCCGGGAGGTCTTTTAGATTGTTTCGAGGATTTCATTCTATTCTTTCCACTATTACTCAGTCTCAGTTGGTCAATTTCAGCGCTGGTAAAACTTGTACTTTACGTATTTCGGAGGAGCAACTCCGTGAATTTAAACGAAACGACGCTGCCTTCATTTTCAGTTTTAATTCCTTTTTACGGTGATGGAAGTCAAGCGGTACGTTCTTATGAAAGCCTCCGAGAAGTAACACCCCGGCCGCAGGCAATTTTCTTGATCGATGATGGCAGCCCGGTGGGAGGAGGATTGCCTAAAGAGTTTTTAATGCCTTCCGAGGTGACTCTCCTGCGTCTCCCTCAAAACAAAGGTAAGGCTGCCGCACTCAATGCCGCACTGCATCTTATCGAATCTGAAATTGTGGTATGTCTCGACGCTGATACTACCGCTCTAACGAAATCTTGGTCACCGATGCTCGCGCAGTTTACCAAGAATCAAACACTGGGGGCCATCACTGGGAAAATCCGTCCACGGCAAATGAAAAATTTGGTTCAGTGGATGCAAGCGATTGATTATTTAGCAGTCATCTGCATGGTAAAGTGCTCCGAATCTCTATGGGGTGGATTAACAACTGTGTCGGGTGCTTGGGTAGCCTATCGCCGACAGGCCTTAGTAGAGACGGGCGGGTGGAATTCTAAAGCTGGTGCCGAAGACATTGACCTAAGCTGGAAACTACAATCGTCAGGTTGGCGACTTGACTATGACTTCAACTGGACAGCGAACGTAGAAATGGCAAGTCGCTGGAGCAGCCTTTGGAAGCAACGACGGCGCTGGAGTTGCGGTATGGCACAAACGCTACGAAAACAAGCTCTCGGAATTTTTCGCCCTGGAGCGCGACATGGAATGATCTCACTTCTAACAGTACTTGGCTGCTTGTGGGTTGTCTCCAGTTTCGGTATGGTTTTTGTGACTTTAATTAAGTTATTGAAAGGACAGATAGGACTATTCCACGGAAGTGAAGGACTCCTGACCTTGGGAGGGGGGGCATTTATCTTACAGTTATTAGTAGGAATACTCATCGACCGTGGCTCATGGCAGCGCTATCCACTCATGATTCTATTAGCCTTCATTTATCCCATATATTTCTGGTGCATTCTTTTCACCAGCAACATTGCCGGGCTTTATCAAGGATTTTTCCGAAGAGATAACGGCAAATGGCACCCAACCAGCGTTCTCGAAGTACCCAAAAACATCCGTGTGCCCAAAATCATCAACTCAGTTTCTATTTTAAACGAAATCAATTACGAGTTTGCTTCTACCGAGACTGTTAATTCCGTTCAACAGGCGATTCCTATGGCAAAACGAGCCCAAGCGTTTATCATTCAAATGCTACGAATTGTGATGCTTGGCTGGAGTTTACTATGCTTTTATTCTGCTGTAAATATTGTATTAAAGGGTAATCACTCAGCAGTACTTTACAGCGTGGGATTGATACAATTCCTCATCGGAGCAATGAGCTGGTTTGTCGCCTGCTTGCGAATGCCCGCAAGTTCGCGGTTTGAAAAAACACAACCTATTTAAACTATTAGACTTTTAATATATCCATTAAAACACCTAGTATTTTAAATTTAATTTTCTAACTAAATTTTATTCATGATTTTTTCACGAATTGTCTCAATCGTCATTTGGTTCGTTCTGCCACTTGCAGCAAAGGAATCAATGATGCTTAGTAGCGACGACACTCACAAAATGACGAAATTGCCAAATCTCGGCATCTCGCAAAGTATCATCATCCGAACTACTGAAAATGTGACTAAGGGTGGCTGGGTATGGTTACTCAAACAATGTGAAACGCATGGAATCACCCGAATCGATCTATTGGTGAAGCAGGATGAAGATCACTTTCACAGTGATCGTACCGGAACCACGCTCCAATCTGGTGAATTATTAGTACCGCTACCTGGCGAGCAAGTCGCAAGCGGCTGGGAAGACCCAAGTTGGTTGCTCGAAATGCTCAAAAGCGCTAAAACAAAAAATATTGAAATTTGGGCTTGGTGGCCTTGCTTCCACGATGCCCAAGCTGCCAAACTGTTTCCACAAGCGGCTTACACCAACGCTAGAAATGAGAACTTTGTGGACCCCGGCTATCCTGAGGTCCGCGCCCGTCAGGCAATGTTAATTTCAAAACTACTCGACACTTATGATTTCAGCGGAATTTCGCTAGATTGGATTCGCTACGATGGCTGGCAAGCAGGAACAAAAGGACCTCTTGGCACTGAGTTCACCTCTAAATATCATTCTCAATGGACACCTGACACCCTCGAAAACGACTACACCAAAGCCCGCTGGTATGAAACACGTGCAAAGTTACTTGCAGCCTGGGTTAACCAAGTAAGTCAGGCTGCCCGAAGCTCCCATCCCGGCGTCCGCTGGGGCGCGTTCGTACTCCCTTGGCAGTTTTCTGAGACCAGTCAGGACTACGCGATGCTAGGAAATTCTGGTTTGAATTTCCTTCAACCCATGGGCTATTGGCGGGATTGGAAACAAACTCCCGCATGGGTAGGCGACCGGGTTCTATCACAGCATCGCGGTCTATCGGCGAGCACTTCTCAATGGCCCGCACTTGGAATTGACGCACCGCTCGAGGAACTTACAACCGCGATCGGCCACATTCCCCAAGGATTGTGCAGTGGAATTTCATGGTTTACCTACGGAACATGGGAACAAAAAACTTTTGATCACCTTCACACACTGCTGACTGAAAGCCTCAGCGCACGACGCTTGTTTGGTTACGAGCCATCACCGCCACTAGATCCTATCACATCGGCAGAGATCACGCCCGTAGCTTCATCATCCAGCATTTCCGACAAAATGCCCGAAGCCAAGATCTTCCCAGACGACGCTTCGATGTGGTCGATTGTTTGCCTCGCAGAACTTTACAATCGCGGGGCGCTCAAAGGTCCGCAAAATGAGCCCATTGTCCCAGTGCTCGCCTTACATACCTTTATTGAGGGCAAAGCCAACCAGCATAATTATTTATATAAATGCTCTACTGAATATCTTGACAGCCTTCTGGAGTTCATTTCGAAAAGCGGCTTCACGGTTTGCCCATTTTCACGATTCCAGGGTTACTTGATCACGCATGATGCGGCATACCTCCCACTTCGCCCGTTAGTGATCACTCTCGATGACGGCTCGCGCAGCGTCTATCAATATTTCTATCCTCGTGCGGTAAAATATCAATTCCCTTTCACTCTGGCCCTCGTCACAAGTTGGCTAAGTGAAACAAATCAAAGTAACCACTCGACTGACGAACTCGGTAAATCTGACCCGACGATGACTTGGGCAGAAGCTACTGAAATGAATTCATCCAATCTCATGGAAGTCATTTCTCACTCGGATGCATTACACTACCAAACGGCAGAGACTCCCACCGCTCAGGATGAAAAACCTGCAGAAGTCACTCGCCAATTTCTCACAGAATACCAACGGACCGAGACCAATGAAGAATATGCACGACGTATTGGAATTGACATGGTGACTAGCCGTCGAAAGCTCACCGAACATGGATTCCGCCCGCCCACGACTTTTTGCTGGCCATATGGTGAATGGTCTCCAATGGCCAAATCCATTGGCGAACAGGCTGGATTCACTCACTTTTTGCTTTTCGATACTCCGCCGATCATGGCAACGGCACAATCATCCCGCAGTAATATCCCACGTATTCCCGTTCTTCTCACAGATGAAGCTGTTCCCTTAATATTTCCAACCGATTTCCAAGAGGCTCAAAAATGGTGGTTGGCATTTCTTAAGGTAGGCCGTGACTCGTGCAGCATTT
>JAYWAR010000439.1:0-9020 GCA_043782285.1 Akkermansiaceae bacterium
TAGGCAGCTACCGTTTACGGGTGGCTCTGACCACTTTATTTCAAGGTTCATTTCGCTGCCCTTATTGCAACGAGCCGGTAGCCATGCAAATCCGCTCACGTCACCATTCGTAAAAGCTCCGACTCATAGGGTTGACAGATTCGGATCATCGGTTGAGCTTACGTGGATGAATTTCATCCAGAAATCCTTACGAGTCATCATTCCGCACGCGGCCGGATTGGCACTCGCCATCTCTAGCACCGCCCGCGCTGAAACAATCATGCCTGAAACACCATCCGACGTCCAAGCCCCGCCTACCGAAGCAATCAAGACTGCATCTGGCCTCGCCTCGAAAGTCCTTCAAGCAGGCAAAGGTCAGCAAAAACCTACCGCTACTGATACGGTGACCGTTCATTACTCAGGCTGGACTCCTGATGGAAAATTATTCGATAGCTCGGTCAAACACGGCCAACCTACCAGTTTCCCCTTGAACGGTGTGATCAAAGGCTGGACCGAAGGCGTGCAGTTGATGGTTGAAGGCGAAAAACGCCGTTTCTGGATTCCTGCAAACTTAGCTTACGGCGAAAACCCTGGTGGCGGCCGTCCCGGTGGGATGCTGGTATTTGACGTCGAACTTCTTTCGATCAAACAAGCACCTAAGCCACCCACCGTCCCTGAAGACGTTGCCGCCGCACCTGCTAACGCCGAAAAAACCGCAACTGGCATCGCTTCGCGAATCATCACCCCAGGCACCGGCACCCAACATCCGAAGGCCACTGACCAAGTGAAGGTTCACTACTCGGGTTGGACCACCGATGGCAAACTTTTCGACAGCTCAGTCATGCACGGCGAAGCCGCCGTTTTTCCGTTAAATCAAGTTATTCCCGGCTGGACCGAAGGCGTTCAACTGATGGTTACCGGTGAAAAACGCCGCTTCTGGATTCCAGCAAAACTTGCTTACGGTGAAAGCCCACCTGCTGGTGCGCCAGCGGGAACTTTGGTTTTCGACGTCGAACTGCTTGAGATCATAAAATGACTTTTTTTCGCGGCATTATTTCTAGCAGCGCTGTGGCGATCGCCATGACTTCATGTGCCCAACCCGCAGATCAGGTTTCGGTAAAAAAAATTGTCGCTGTTCCGGCAACCAAGCCGAAACTCCCAGAAATCAAATGCCGCGGCGTCATCTCTGAAATTTCACTCAGCGAGTTGTTTGCCTTGCAACAATCCGATCAAGTGCTGCTTTACGATGTAAGACCGAGATTTTTTTACAATCTCGGCCATCTTCCTAGTGCGATCAGCCTGCCCAAATCCACTTACGACGCACAAATCTCTCAACACCAAGCAGAGCTCAAAGCAGCTCTTGGCGCTCACAAAACCCTAGTCGTTTATTGCACCAATCTCACCTGCCCAGACGCGGGCACGGTTGCCACGCGTCTGGCGGATCTTGGGATCTCTTGCTCCATTCTCACTGGCGGCTGGGAAGCTTGGAAACAAAGCGGTCTCACCACCGAATCATTCTAATTTATCCACTCATGACCTCATTTCCTAACGTCACCGTCGATGCCAAAGCCAACGTTTATTTCGACGGCAATGTCGTTTCCCACACTATCCATTTCACCGATGGTAGCAAAAAAACTCTCGGCCTGATTTATCCAGGCAAATTCCATTTCGGCACCGCTGCTGCCGAGCGCATGGAAATCATCGCCGGAGCCTGCCAGATCACGCTCGATGGAACTTCCGAAACCCTCGCCATCGAAGCGGGTTCAGCCTTTGACGTCGCCGCTAACAGCGGCTTCACGATCAAAGTAACCGAGGGTATCTGCGAATATATTTGTTCGTTTCTACCCGCCTGATGCCACGCTTCAAGTCCATCCGCAATCTTACTCGATTGCTCGTGGCGATGGTCGGATTGAACTCATGTGGTATCTGCCTGCCAGATACTCCGACTTTGAGTGGACATTCAAGAACAAATCAATCCGCGCTTCGCACTCACACCGCCGATAAAGCTTCGGATCTGCTTGTCTGGCTGATTGCCGACGATTTTCATACCGGAATGGTTTTCCCATACGACTGGCTTCTCGAGTCGGGATTTGTGCCGCCAGCAGGCTTCGGCCGTCCTAAATACGTCACGCTCAGTTGGGGTGACCGCACCGCTTATGTCGAAAAAGGCCTGCACACCCCATGGAAATTTTTCCGAGCAATGTTCACGCCCACGCCTTCGGTAATGGAACTTATTCCCGCCAATTGGAATGTCGCCGAAGTCTGTCCTCATCAACGGATCTGGCGTAAATTGGTACCAGTCGAATGCGGCAAAGATCTCGCCGCCTTTCTCAACGACTGCAGCATCCATGGTGCCGACGGTAGGCCAATTGTCTGCGGCACTTCGAGTTGGGGCGGCGGCGTCTTGTTGGAATCGCGGCACTCCTATTTCATTCCTCGCGTTTGCAATGTTTGGACTGTCCAAGCGATCAAAACCTTAGGTGGCGAAATACATCCCTGGCTGGCGATCACTGCAAACGGTCTAATCCGTCAGGCAGAAAAACCGCCGAATGATTTCGAACAAATCTGGTGGGGCTGCGGTAAAAAACCCTAAATTTCAAGCCACAATCGACCTTCACTTCGCCGCATTTTCCCGCCACCCGGGAGATTTATCACCGACGGCGAATGAACATCGAGCAGGCTCAAGCTCCGCTCAATTAAATCGCGGTCTAACGAGTTAACCCGATGATCTTGCAAAAACTTGCGTACCGCGAGTCGTTGCAAAGCGACTGGCAGCTTTCTGAGCACCGGAAGATGCAAACGACCTTGCGGGTCCAGCACCCGCGCCTGTTGCAGCGCCCATACTTCCAAGGCTCGCAGCTCTTCCGTTTCCACCGCCCCCCGCGACAGCGCCGCCACCGCATCCCGCCCAGAAATTTCAGCGAGCAAAGGCAATGCTTCATTTCGCAAGCGGTTACGAATGGCGATAGGTTGCGCGTTGCTCGCATCTTCCCGCCAGCGGTGGCCATGAAATTGCAGCCAAGCGACTAGCTCTGCATGACGGACTCCTAACAACGGCCGAATCAACTCTAGCACCGGACCTGATTCCACCGCCAGACAGTTTTGAGGATGCATCCCCTTTAGACCGTGCGAGCCACGCAGTAAATTCCATAAAACCGTCTCTGCTTGGTCATCCGCATGATGGGCCAGTAAAACTTGCGGGCACTGGTGCTTGTCGGCACAAACTGCGAAAAAGGTGTGCCGCTCGTTTCTCGCCGCAGTCTCCATCGATTCCCCGCGTTCCCTCATCCGTTGGCCGACATCCACCCGTGCAAACTCGGCGTCTAGGCCAAATCGCCCAGCCAAACATCTCACAAACTTCGCGTCTTCCGTCGCAGCCCGCCCGCGTAAACCGTGATTCAAATGACAAACCACTAAGTTCTGCAAACCTGCGGCAATCAATAAATGCAGCAATGCCACCGAATCCGCACCACCAGAAACCCCCACCAACCAACGCTGCTGACGGCTAGCGTCCCTCAGCCACGGAATTTTTTCAGCGACAATCACTCCATCTATTATGATCCCTAACTCAAGCCTGAGCAATCCTGATCATCGAATCTCCCAATCGAGACTTGGCAGCGGCCCGAATTCTCACAAAACTGACCCCATGCAGACTACCGCATTTCTCAAAGATCTTTTCGACCTTCATGGTAAAACCGCTGTCATTATCGGCGGCACTGGCGAGCTCTGCGGGACGATGGCCGTCGGTCTCGCACGCGCCGGGGCTGAGGTGGTCCTCGGTGGCCGCATCGCCGAGAAAGCCGCCAAGCGCCTCACCGAAGTCGAATCCTATGGTGGCAAAGGTTACTTCGTTCCGGTTGATGTGACCTCACGCGAATCCCTCCAAGCACTGCTCGAAACCGTCCTCAAACGCTCCGGCCAAGTGGATATTCTGATTAATGGCGCAGGAACCAATTCCCCCACCCCCTTTCTCGAAATCTCCGAGGAAGAATATCAACAAATCATCGACACTAATCTTTCTGCAATTTTTCGCGCCTGCCAAGTTTTTGGCCGCTATTTTATCGAAGAAGCCCGACCCGCCTCGATCATTAACCTCGGTTCAATCTCAGGCCTCAACCCCCTGTCCCGCGTCTTCACCTACTCTGCGTCCAAAGCCGCCGTTCACAACTTGACCCGCAACTTGGCTCGCGAGTGGGCGGATAAAGATATTCGCGTCAACACCTTGGTTCCCGGCTTTTTTCCCGCTGAACAAAATCGTAAAGTGCTCGACGAAACTCGCGTCCTCGACATTCTGCGCCAAACTCCAGCTTCGCGCTTCGGCAATGCCGAGGAATTGATCGGCATCACCCTACTTCTCGCTTCCGCCAAGGCGGGCTCATTCATCACTGGCGTTGAAATGATCGTCGATGGTGGTTTTCAAGCAATGTCAATTTAACCTCAGCTATTTAAAGCCCAAAAACATCGGGAAATTTCGAGTTCCCTGCCTTTTTCCCATCGCTTCCTAGCGCTTGCACCCGCGCAAATGCTGGTGTATCGACTCTCTTCTTGCGGGCAAAACTGCCCCTACCCCATCTTTTATGATCAAGTGGATTCTTCAAAAAATCGTCGGCAGCAAAAACCAGCGCGAAGTGCGCCGTATCCGCCCGACGGTGGCTCGCATCAATGAAATCGAGGAAGCCCTTCAGCGCGAGCCCGTCGAAAAACTCTTGGAGTTCACCGCCACTTGGCAGTCACATCTCGCCCGCTATCACGCCCTCGAAGCCCCGGCCAAACCAATCATCGAGCGAATGGAGGATACCGAACTCCGCGCCACCGCCGAAGCACTCGAACTCCGGCTCGCCCCACTCCGCCAAGAATTCCCCTCGCTCCCCAGCACCATCCTCGCCACCGCCGCAACCATCGAAGCCGCGAAATCTGCCTTCCACGAAATCGAAAGCGAATTTGGCAAATCCCGCGCCAAATACCTCGAAAAAATTCTACCCGAAGCCTACGCCGTCGTCAAAAATGGGGCTCGCCGCCTTTGTGGCACCGAAATCATCGTCAATGAGCGTCCCTTGGCTTGGGAAATGATCCACTTCGACGTTCAACTGGTCGGAGGCATTGCGCTTCACCGCGGCATGATCGCAGAAATGCAAACTGGCGAAGGCAAAACCCTAGTCGCGACCCTGCCGGTTTATCTCAACGCACTTACCGGTCTCGGAGTTCATGTTGTCACCGTCAACGACTACCTCGCCAAACGCGACTCCGAGTGGATGGGCTCGCTGTTCCGTTTCCTCGGCCTCTCCGTAGGCACGATTCAAAACCAAATGCCACCCTGGGAACGCCGCGCCGAATACGCCTGCGACATCACTTATGGCACCAACGCCGAGTTCGGCTTCGACTACCTCCGCGACAACGGCATGGCCTCAACCAAAGACGAGCAAGTCCAACGCGGCCATTACCTCGCAATCATCGACGAAGTGGATTCAATTCTCATCGATGAAGCTCGGACTCCCTTGATTATTTCCGGGCCATCCAGCCAATCCACCCATCAGTTTGACAAATATAAGCCCCTCGTCGAGCAGCTGGTCAAACGCCAGACGGAGCTCTGCAATAACCTCGCCGCCGGAGCCAAACCATTGCTCGAAGCTGGCGATGCCGTGGCCGCTGGCCGTAGCTTGTTCAAAGTCAAACTCGGCCAACCACGCAACCGACAATTGATGCGCTTTATGGAAGACCCGGAAATGCGCCGCCTTCTCGAGAAAGCCGAACTCTCCTTCCACCAAGACGCTCAGAAAAAAGACCTCTTCGAGCTCAAAGAAGAACTCTATTTTATCATCGACGAAAAAGGCCACGACTCTGACCTCATGGAAATCGGTCGTGAATTCCTTTCTCCCGGGGATCCTGAATCATTCACTCTGCCCGACCTCGGCACCCTCTACGCCGACATTGATACCGACCGCACCTTGACCGATGAGCAAAAGTCCAGTGCCAAAGACCAGCTGCAAGTCCGCATGGACTTACAAGCCGAGAAAATTCACAACATCTCGCAACTTCTCAAAGCCTACTGCGTCTTTGAAAAAGACGTCCAGTATGTAGTCAAGGACAACAAAGTGATCATTGTGGATGAAAATACCGGCCGCGAAATGCCCGGCCGTCGCTGGTCCGACGGACTCCACCAAGCCGTCGAGGCGAAGGAAGATGTCGAGATCGAGAAGGAAACTCAAACCTTCGCCACCATCACTATCCAAAATTACTTCCGCCTCTACCAAAAGCTAGCAGGAATGACCGGCACCGCCGAAACCGAAGCCGCTGAATTTCATGATATCTATCGTCTCGACGTCTTGCCAATTCCAACCAATACCTCCAATATCCGGATTGATGATAACGACCAAGTCTTCAAAACGCGCCGTGAAAAATTCAATGCCGTGATCACCCGCATCGAAGAAGCCCATGCCAAGGGCCAGCCAGTGCTGGTCGGCACCGCCTCAGTCGAATCCTCGGAAACCCTGGCCCGGATGCTCAAGCGCGCAAAAATCCCGCACTCCGTGCTCAACGCCAAATTTCACCAGCAAGAAGCTGAAATCATTTCCCGTGCTGGCCATCTCGGCTCAGTCACAGTTTCTACCAACATGGCCGGCCGCGGCACTGATATTAAACTCGCTGCTGGCGTTCCCGAAGTCGGCGGCCTTTTTGTGATTGGCACCGAGCGTCATCAATCCCGCCGGATCGACCGCCAATTACGTGGCCGCTGCTCCCGCCAAGGGGATCCTGGCCGTTCACAATTTTTCATCTCCTTCGAAGACGATCTGATGCGCAACTTCGCTGCTGCCGATCGCATGACTCAGATGATGGAACGTTTCGGGATGAAGGAAGGCGAAGCCCTCGAACACTCGTGGCTTAACCGCTCCGTAGAAACCGCCCAAAAACGCGTCGAACAACGCGATTACACCGGCCGTAAACGTGTCCTCGACTTCGACGATGTGATGAACATGCAGCGCGAAGTGGTTTACGGCTATCGCAACGAGGTCCTCACCACCGAAGTCCCGCGCGATCTCGTCAACGAAATCATCGACGAAACCATCCCTGCCAAAGTCCACGAGTATCTCGCCGACCGTGACGACAACCAACCCGACTACAATGAACTGCTGCATTGGGTCAATGCCACCTTGCCCGTCAGCGTTACGGCCGAAGATTTTCTGAACAGCCACAATGAAGAAGCGATTTCCGCGATGCTCGTCGACAAAGTCAAGCAGGCATACGGCGCGCGCGTCGGTGACTTACCGATGGAAGTTCTCGACCAAGAAGAGCGCCGAATGGTGCTGGTTGCGATCGACAAACAATGGCAAGCCCACCTTTATAACATGGATGCATTGCGTGAAGGAGTAGGCTTGCGTGCTCAAGGCCAGAAAGACCCACTCGTCGAATACAAAAACGAAGCCTACAATCTCTTCGTTACCTTGATGGATTCGATCAAACAAGAAGCCCTTCAAAATCTATTCCGGTCAGCCGCAAATCTCGAAGCCTTCCTCCAACAACTTCACAACGCCCCACAACAACTCCACGGCGGTGAAGCGGCACTCACCCAGGATAATGTCGCCACCACCGGCAGTTCATCCAATCTCAATCCCGAATCCATTCCCTCCCCCGAAGGCACCACTCTCAAGCTCAATCTGCCGAAACGCAAACCCAGCTTCTCGATCGAAACCACCGGCCGCAACGCCGCTTGCCCCTGTGGCTCCGATAAAAAATTTAAGCAATGCTGCGGTAAAGACGAGTGAGAGACTCCACGGATAGGCCGAGTTCAACAGCTTTCAGCTTACCGATCGTGCTGTGATGGTGCGATCAAACCGCTCACCCCAGCGGATTCTGATCCTTGTTTGCATCCCAACTCTTACGGTCGCTCGGGTCTTATCCACCTAATCGACAAGCCTGGGTCCGATCTTCGGCAAATTTGATTTGGAGTTCATCATCGGAGCCATTGTCTTCAAGCTCGCCAGTGGACCGCGCATATTACCGTGATTCCGTGTCAACTTGCAATTGCCCCGCATCCCTCGCTCGCTTGGTCTCACAAATGAACCCTAAACTCAAAAAGGAAAATGGCTCGACCAAAATCGCGGCATCTCCTGACGCTTGATTTTTTGCCGTCGAACGGACTTTCATCCAAAAAATTCCTCGAGGAGTGATTGGAATTTTTTATGAGTTAAAAACTTCCGGCATTGCAAATCTTTTCCTGTAAAAGTAACCTCTGACTTTAGCGGAGAAATAATTTGGCCGCGCAAATTTTTTTCTGTAAAAGTGGCTGATGACTTTTTCTGAAGGTGTTTGGTTTTGTTTTTCGGTTTGGTTTCTGTTAGCTGGGAGTGAGGTAGGTTTTGCCGGTTTCCCATGTCTCGGAGATTTCGATGAGGACGCCGGTGACGAGCCTCAGGAGTGATTCCTCGCTCGGGAAGAGTCCGACGACGCGGGTACGCTTCTTGATCTGGCCGTTGATATTCTCGCAGGCGTTGGATGTCCGCAGGCGCTTCCTGTGGGCTTCCGGAAAGGCGAAGACGGCAAAGCCTTCGGGCAAGTTCTCCTCAGCCCAGGCGGCGAGTCTGGGCTGGCTTTCACCGTAGATTTTCACGAAATCCTTGAGGCGCTCCTCGGCGTGGGCACGGTCGTCTGCGTTGAAAATGACTTTGATGTCCGAGGCCACCTTGCCTTTGAGATGCTGTTTGGTGACGTATTCCTGGGCGTTTTGCTGGAGATGGAACTGGCACCGCTGCCACGGGGTGCCGTTGAGCGAGGCTTTGAGAGCCGCTTTCAGGCCGCAGTGGGCGTCGGAGGTGACTAGATCCGGGATGCCGATGCCGCGCTCCTTGAGTCCGTTGAGGAACCCGCGCCAGTGGACTTCGGCCTCGGAGAGGGCGCAACTGACTCCGAGGATCATGCGCTTACCGTCGTCACGGCGGATGCCGTGGGCAATGAGCGTGGCGCAATCTCGCACAACCCCGTCGATACGGACTTTGTAGTAAGTGGCATCGACGGTCATGAATGAGATCCCGGGAAGAGGGCGATTG
>JAYWAR010000440.1:0-3260 GCA_043782285.1 Akkermansiaceae bacterium
CCAAAAAACCCACCTTTTTTCTTGGAATTGCCGACAAGTTGCAGTCCGCAGGAGCGAAGCATTTTACGGCCGCCAACGAAGCCGGGGCTCTCGGTGAGAACCGCTTGGAGCAGGGTGATGGCGTAAGATAGGTTGGCTGTTTGGACTGCGGTGAGGGCTTTCAGCCAAAGCGGCTTGAGGTTGGCGGGAAGTTCTTTTTCGGTGATCTCAAGCATAGCGGTAAGAAAAGTGAGGTTTTTTGAAATTGGATGATGCGATTACAACTCTTGTAAAATGAGGTTTGGACAAGGGCTTGGCAAGCGTGGTTGCTGAGGAAAAGTCCGGGAATGGTGGGATGCGATGTTTTTTGGGGTTGATGCAGGGGATTGGATCGGGTAATCCAACGGCGCAAGGCGTGAAATTTCAGTCCGTCGTTTGTATTATCTCAAGTCAATATGCCTCCTCGCCCAAAGAAATCGGGACGTCGTCTCAATCGCAACCGTTATGGTCCACCTAAGCGTTCTACCAAGGACGAAGAAGAAAAAGCGGTGGAGGTGGATGGTGAAATTTCATCTGTGCTCGCTGGCACCATGTTCCGGGTGAAACTGGAAAGTGGTCACGAAGTCTTGGCGCACATTTCTGGGAAGATGCGTAAGCGTTTCATTCGTCTGGTGGTGGGTGACAAGGTCAAGATGGAGATGTCGCCCTACGATCTGACCAAGGCGAGGATTGTGTTCCGATTGAGCTGAGTTGAGCTCAATCCGATTCGGTCCCAAGTTCGGTGGCCTCAAGCGCGGCGATCGATTGGTTGCTGCGCCTTTCGATCACAATGTCACCGAGAAGTTCGGTTTGGCGCACGATGAATTGATTGAGTTTCATCAGTTCGAGTAAAGCGAGGAAGGTGACGATTACCTCAGCTTTGGTGGTGGCACTTTCAAAAAGTTCTTCAAAGCGGCATGCTTCGCCGGGCGCAAAATGGCTGAGGAGGCGCTCGATTTTATCAGAAACCGTGAAGCGGTCATCAATGATGTCGCCAAAATCATGAGATGCCTCAAATCGTTTGAGAACGTTTTGAAAAGCACGAATCAGATCGAAAATAGTGACCTCGGCGAGGGTGGCGGGTTCCTCGGGGGGCAGTTCAGATGGGTCTGGCTGGTGGGCAAAGCGGCCTTCTTGTTCGAGCTCGCGAAGACAGAGAAAACCGGCGGCATCCTTGAATTTTTTGTACTCGATGAGCTGGCGGATCAATTCCCAGCGTGGGTCATCTTCTTCTGCGTCTTCTTCTGGCGTTTGGTCGACCCGCGGCAACAGAGTACGACTTTTTAAATACATCAAGTTGGCTGCCATCACGATAAACTCTGAGGCAAGGTCGATGTTTAACAGTTTGAAGGTGTTGATGTAGTCGAGGTATTGACGAGTGATGTGCTCAATCGAAATGGCATGGATATCGACTTCGTCTTTCTTGATGAGATAGAGTAGCAGATCGAGAGGACCTTCGAAAATTTCAAGGCGAACTTTGTAGTCGTTAGTTTCCACGCAGTGGGTGTTAGGCGATGAAAGGGATCTGTGCGAGAGTAAATTTCCCTCGCCGGATGAGTGGTTTAGGCGTCTTACTCGTTTCGCGGCAAAATGAGTTAAATTATGGAATCCGAACAATCGCAAAATTTTACGGAACGCCTGAATCAATGGGTGGCAAATCAAGGCTTTTGGTTCCAAATGCGGCATTCGATGATGAGGCGCGGCACTTTAGGTACGTTGATATTCAATCTACTGCAGATGACGACACGCTTGGTCGTCTTGCTGTTGGTGATCGCGGCAGGAGCCTGGTTTTATTTAGCCAATCGGACTGAGTTTGAGGGTTTTAAACAAGATTTGAAAAGCTCGCTGGGTTTGGGGTTGTCGGCTTCGGAGATCGAATTGGAGGGTGGGGTGCGGACTCAAGGGCAGCTTGAAATCCATCGGGTTGCTTGCCAAGGGGGAGACACCACGTTTTTCACCTCGCTGGAGGTAAGGAATCTCCGCTGCCAAATGGGCTTGTTTGATGGTTTAACGGGGCAATGGGAACTCGGAAAAGTGTTGATCTCGAAGCTCAATCTGCAAGTTCGCGCAGGGGCAGACGATGCCGAGTCTGCGGCGATGTTGTCGAAAGCCTTATTTGTAGATTCAGACAAAGTGCTGATCCGCACGCTGGAGGTCGCCGATGCCTCATTGGGCTGGGGATATTCTGAACTGACGAGAGGTTCGATTGATCACAGTTTGCTTCAAATTCAGCGCTTCAACAAGGGTTTGAAATTGGATTTCAAAGGCGGGACGTTTTCGCAGAATTGGTTGCAGGAGCTAGAAATTGTTCATCTGGTGGTGATTTGCGATCCACAAGGCCTGACTTTTGAGCGGGCGGAGTTTCGTCGAGGTCAAGGGAAGGTTGATTTTTCAGGACTGAAGGTAATCGGAGGTGAGCGGCCGGAGGTCAGTGGAAACCTAAAATTCTGGCGACTTGGTTTGGAGGGAGTGATGCCAAAGGCTTTGAGTAGCTACCTAGAGGGCTCGATTTCGGGGGATTTCCGAGTTTTTGGATCGACCAATACCTCGAATGGTGTCGGCTTTGATGGACAAGTGGTGCTGGATGGTGAGGACCAGATCGTGCTACGGCAGCAGGTTCATTTACTCAAAGCGCTCTCGGGGGTTGATTCGATGCGAGATTATTATCGGTTAAATTTTAGGCAGGGCTCGTTTCGAGTTAAAACGACGGATGGCGTGATGGAGATCTCGGACTTGAAGCTGAAAGCGGGAGATCTATTTTCGGTCGAAGGCAAACTACGGGCAAGATTGCCAACGGCAGCGGAGACCAAGGCGGCTTTGGAAAAGAGCGAAACTACGGGTAGTGGCTTGTTGCTGCAAAACGAAGACGAATCAGTGCCGATAGCCGAAAATATAAATTTGACTTTGCGGCGGGCGGCCAGAGAAGCCAAGCGAGCGAAGGAAGGAGACCGCGAGGATGGCAAGGTTTCCTTGTTTGAGCGTCTGAATCTCGGCTTTGAAATGCGTCGTCTCGAAAAGCAAGCTTCTGAACGGTTGTCGAAAACCCTGCGCTATGAAGGCTTGTTGCAAATTACTTTGCCGCCGAACGCTTTCGAGCGGGCACCTAAACTTGCGGCAAAATTTCCCGTCGATCCCAAATTAGGACGGATTTCGATGGCGGTTCCGATAGAAGGCAACCTTTATGAAATTACCATGAAACAAGCGGAAGAAATTTACCAATTGGGAGCGCATTGAAAATCATG
>JAYWAR010000441.1:0-3256 GCA_043782285.1 Akkermansiaceae bacterium
GGAAAAATCCGAAAACCTGAACTTAAAGGCAAGCTTGAGCTCGACGGAGGAGAACTCCGATTTCACAACGACCGCTACCCGACCCTCGAAGGCGTCACCGCCAAAATCGATCTCAGCCTCGACCAAATCGTCTTAAAAACCCTAAAAACTCGTGTCGCTGGCGGCACCTTGCAAGGCGAAGGCACTCTCGCGATCACCGCCGGGAAACTTGGCGAGCTCAATTTCCGCCTGCGTGGCAACCACCTGCCCATCATTCGCAACGATTTCCTGATTCTTCGCGCCAATGCCGACCTCCGACTGCAAGGCCCGTGGCAGCGCGCGCTGCTTACAGGCACCCTCGGCGCAGTCGATAGCATTTTCTATCGCGACATCGAGCTCCTACCGATTGGCACCCCTTTCACCACCCCATCGGCAGCCGCCTTACCCAAGCTCGATCCTCCGACAAACCAAACCGATAAACTCCCCGAGCCCTTCCGCAACTGGCCACTCAACCTGCAAGTCCGAACCGAGGAGCCCGTTCTCATTCGCGGCAATTTCGCCACCGGTGAAGTCACCGGTAACCTCCGCATCGCTGGCACTCTCGCCGCACCATCACCGAATGGGACCTTTAAAATTAAAGATTTTCGCGCGGCCTTACCATTCAGCACCCTCTCCGTTCCATCCGGCACCGCGACGTTTACTCCTGCGACTGGCTTCGATCCGCTTCTGGAAATCCGCGGCACTGCTGAACCCCGTCCCTATCGGGTGACTCTCTACGCTTATGGCCGTGCCTCAAATCCCCAGCTCATCCTAACTTCAAATCCCCCGCTGCCGGAAAATGAAATTATGACTCTCCTTGCCACCGGTACCACCACTACCGGATTGGTAAATCCGCAAGCCGCTTCTTCGCGTGCCTTACAACTTCTCGCCGAGGAACTTCGCCGCGGCCGTTTCCGCTATGGCAAACAACTGCGACCCTTGTTAGGATTACTCGACCAAGTCGATTTCAATCTCGCCGAGGCAGACCCCTATTCCAGCGAATCCTATTCCACCGCCACCCTCTCCATCACCGACCGCTGGTTTCTCTCCGCCGGAGTCGGAGCTACCGGCGACAACCGAGTACTCGCCATCTGGCGTCTCTCCTTCCGCTAATGATTCCCCGACTCACCAGCATCGTTCTCCTGCTCACCGCACTCGTCGCGGCGGCAGAGACCCGCCTGCGAATCACCGGCATGAAAGACAAATCTGAAAACGAAGCTCTCGAACTGATGGGCGAGCGTTTAATACACGTTAAATCGAACTCAGCCGCACCTTCCCGCGCTGACGACGCCGCCTTTCTACTTCGTCAAATCCTACGTAAAGAAGGCTATGCTGAGGTTCAAGTGACTTGGAAAATCCTCGGCCCTCAAGAAATTTTACTCACCGTCCACGAAGGTGGGCACCTTTCACTCGGCCAAATCACCGTCCACGGCGTGCCTCCCGCCCAAGCCAAAAAACTCGCGAAACTTTACGCCCGACCCGCCGATAAAGATCGCCCGATCACTTTTGGGGCCGCCCCATTCCGCGAAGAAGACATCGAAACAGGTTTATCCTACATTCGCCAGCAACTTAATGCAGAAGGCTACTGGAATGCCCAAGCCAGCCTCAGCTCTCGCCAAACACATCCCACTTCGGGTGGAGTCAAGCTGACCATTGAGGTTCAGCCAGGCCTCCTTTTCAGCCTCACACCAGCCAAGGTCGCGAGTCCTGATGGCCGTGGCGTAACCGAAGCCCTCAGCGCCGCGAAACCCTACGTCGGTCGCACCGCTACCACCGAAAATTTGAATGCGATGCGCCACGCCGTCGAGGAACTCTTCAACCGCAACGGCTATCCCGAAGCAAAAATTTCGATGAATCGCCATCTAGATTCACCGCGATTCACCCCTGAGTTCACGGTAGATCTTGGTAAACGTGTGCGACTCAACCGCCTCCAAATCGAGGGTCTGGTTCGCACCCATCCCGAACGGATTCACGAACGCATGAAAAATCTCGAAGGCGATTGGTATGATCAAGCCGCCATGAACCAACGTCTCCGTGGTTTCCTCGCCAGCGGTGCTTTTTCCTCCGCTCGCCTCGAAACTCAAGAAATCTCTGGCGATCGCATCGACGCCACCCTCCATCTCGAAGAAGCACGCGCCAAGGAAATCAGCCTCGCCGCAGGTTTCGATTCCTATCAAGGCCCTCTGTTCCGCACCACCTACACCGATCGCAACTTATTTGGCGATCTTCTCGGTTTAAATGTCGGCCTTGAGTTCAGCGCCCGTGGCGTTTTAGGCGAAACCCGGCTCACCGACCCATGGCTGTTTGGCTCGGATATCGCCGCCAGTGGCCGCATTTACGCTCTGATCTACGGCCGCGAAGGTTATAGCTCGCTCGAAACCGGACTCGAAGGAAACCTCACTTGGGCTCTCAACTCTCACTACACCCTTGAGCTGCTTGCCGGAGATTCTTTTGTCAACCTCACCCCACAAGGACTCCCCTCCTCCGAACTTGGGGAAACCGTTTATAACCAACCCCATCTCCGCTTCACTCAAACACTCGATTATCGCGACAGTGCGGTCCTCCCCAAAAAAGGCTGGCATTTAGCCGCACCACTCGAAATCGGTGCCGCCCTCGGCTCCCTTTCCACTTCCTATGCCTCTGCCGGACTTTCTGGTGCTTACTATCATTCCTTGAATAGCGACTATCAGATCATTCTCGGCGGTGGCTTTGAACTCCTCGTGCCCTCTGGAGATGGCGCCGAACTCCCGATCAACCTCCGCTTGTTCAACGGCGGCGCTCGCAGCGTCCGTAGCTTTGCCGAGCGCTCACTGGGACCAAAATCTAATAACTATCCAACAGGCGGCGAAGGCATGTGGCACACCAATACCGAGCTCACCCGCAATCTCAGCGGCAGTCTCAAAGCCGTCAGCTTCCTCGACGCTGGCAGTCTCTCACGACACTACCAGCAGCTCGGATCCAGCTCGCTTGAGCTCGCCGCCGGTCTCGGCTTGCGCCTCGATCTACCCATCGGACCGGTCCGGCTCGAGTATGGTTACAACCTAACTCGCGACCCCGGCGAGCCAGTCGGCACCCTTCATTTTGCGATTGGCGTGACCTTTTAACCCGGCATCTGTGGCTCATGACAGAGGGACAGACCCGAATGGCACTAACTTAAGGGGATTTTGGGTCAATTTCTTTGGCTGGTTTTTTGTAGCGGGAGCGATGTGGTATTTCTGTCATTTGGTGGCGAGAGCGA
>JAYWAR010000442.1:0-8980 GCA_043782285.1 Akkermansiaceae bacterium
TCGCTCTGTTTTACAACGGGTGGAATCTCTATCTGCGTTTTTAGAATGAAAGACACCACCGCCAAGCCATCCGCACGCGGCCCATGCTGATGGCAGGAGTCGGTCGTCAGGTCCAAAGCTGCGGCCAGCGGACGGTCAAAGTCAGCATTCTCCATGAAAAAGGCGACCTTATTGCCCAAGTCGTCACGCAGATTAGCAAAGAGTTACATCAGATTTGCGTCATCACGGAGCGATGGACCGTGGACCAATGTTGGACCCTGCTCCTGACCCGGTTACTCCGGCGCTGGCTGGGCGGAAAATGGCTTCCTGGCCTGCCAGCCGAGGCCGAATTACTACTCAGCGGGTGAAAGCTGACCTGAAATCGCGCCCTCTTCCTCGCCGATAAACGCCTCGTGAAAAGGCGCCCCTCGAACTCGGCCATTTTCCTTTTTAGGATAAAAGATGGAAATGCTGGAAATACCGACAGAATCTCTTTAGAGGATTACTGAATCATTGCCGCAATCTGATACAAAGTGGCAAAAAAAATCAATTGGATGCCGGCAAGTGCCAGCAGACGATTGTAGGCAGGACCTGGAGGAAAAGTTAGCACGCCCCAGATAATCCTCAATCCCAAGAGAAAAACGGGAGCACCGGCAATTGCTAGCGTAGGTTTACCAAAAGCGATCCATCCAAGGCCAGAAAAGACAGCCACTTTTATTTCAAGCCAAATCACTGCGACCGCAAATTTGGCTCCGAAACGAACTGCGAGAGTCCTTTTCCCAGTTTTGGAATCCTCTTGCAAATCACGTAGATTATTTATTGAGATCAAAATAGAAGACAGCAAACCGATTTGTAACCCCAATAACAGTGCCTCTTTTGGCCAGCTACCCATCTGGATGAAAACAGTACCTGTTACAGCAATTATACCGAAAAACCCGATGACGAATAATTCACCCATCCCACGGTAAGCGAGTGGAAAAGGTCCGCCAGTATAGCCATAAGCGAAAAATAGCGAAGGAATACCAATGGCAATAATAGGCCATCCACGAGCGCGATAAAGAATAATTCCACAGATTGTAGCAAGCCCAAGAAATGCAGAGGCCAAGCGTATGACGGTCTGAGCTTGCATCATTCCCGATGAAGTTACGCGTGTTGGACCTAGTCGTTGTCGGGTGTCAGCACCCTTGAACGCATCAATGGCGTCGTTGAAAAAGTTGGTAGCAATTTGAATAGCGATTGCTCCAATGAGTGTGCAAAGTGCGAGGATAAAATCGAATTTCCCGCTAAGTTTCCATGCTAGCACGCAGCCGACCCACACTGGAACGATCGCGGCAGGCAAGGTTTTGGGACGTGCGGCGAGAAAACAGGCTTTGAGTTTGAAAAAGAGCATTTGAAAGTTGGCAGGGTAAATAGATTTTTTACATCACGTTTAAAGTGAAAAATTAACTATGGCTAGAAAGGAAAAATAATGAAGGCTGTGTAAATGTTTATCTATAAATTCGTGAGTCACGAGTCAGGTGCATCGGTTGCGAAACATTCCCACCCCTCCGTGTGTGCGCGTCAAGTTAAGAGCGTTGTTCTTTTAACCACGGGCATTTTTGGTTTAATGCGACGTAGCACGAATGTATTTCGGTCTTCCTCCAGTCACTCTAGCACCTCGCCTTTTTCGATTTGCTCTGCTTCGGCCAAAGTTGCTGTAAAATTTACACAGTCAGTTCGCTTCCTTGCTTCTCGCTTGCCCCGCTGAGTTGCAGCTGATTTCCAGACTAAATTTTGATTAATTTGCGGGATAGGTTTTGGCTTCGAATTGAGCTGAATGGCGCGTAGCCAGCGTTCTTCGATGATCCGGCAATGACGCCTAAAGATGCACTCGATTTCAAGCCGATGAATAGGTCCGGCACTTCGGAAAGGAGTGGGCTGCCCTGTGACAATTATAAATTCCCTCAACGACAATTGGAATTACCCACTTGCGGTGACGCAAAACGGGGCCCTTCATGCGTCCTCCCTGCTCCCTTGGGGACGAGAGAAAGTCCTGAGAGAATTTAGAGAGCGAAAAAACGGGGTTGAGCTGCTTCAGTTTGGCGAGAATGTGGTCCTTGGTCTTGGCGTATTAAACTTTTGTACTCCGACGGGCATGCGCGTCGAGTTAAGCCAGGAAATCCCGACGTTTTTGTCATTTAGCGTGGCAGCAATATCTGACTAGCGCACACATTCAATGTGACAGATAAATTATCGCTAGATAGTAAGCAGCGGGTTTTTATGTGCCTAAAAGGTTGAAGGTGAGCTAGTCATCGTCGCTGCGGACGTTGGGTTGGCCTTCGGGCGGGTTCTGGTGTTTCTCGTCACCAAGGTTGATGGCGAGCCGTGAATCGAGGCTGCGGTTGATGAGGCACTTTTTGAGTTCAGTGAACAGTTGCCGAGCTGGTGTAATTTTTGAGACGCTCGTCGAGGAGCGCGTCGGAGTTGGGTGGTTTCATTTTGATCTGTCGTCGGGGTGGTGGGGCACATCTGCGGAAATTACTAACACCAAAAAAATTACATTTAGCGACACTTTCACTGAGTTCTGATGAGATCGGTTAAATTTGGGATGAAAATACGTATTTAAGGCTAAAATGTCTTTACAAGACAAGTCGGATCGCTAGTTTCCGCGTCCCGTGGTGACTGCCACACTTCATTTTAAACCATTTTACGTCATGAAAGTTCTTTCTTCTCTCGCTTCCGCAAAACGTCGTCACGCAGATTGCCAAGTGGTGAAACGCAAAGGAACCGTTTATGTCATCTGCAAATCGAATCCCAAGTTCAAAGCACGTCAAGGTGCGACTGCGGGCACTCGGTTGTCGAAAAAAGGTCTGTAATTGGTTTTATTCTCCCGCAGTTTTTGCGGGCGAGAATTTATGTGAAAAGCAGCCGTTAGGCTGTTTTTTTATGGAGTGAAAGCAATTTTTTCGAGCACCCGTCCGGCAGCAATCAATCCGAAGCTCGCAATCAGATGGGTGGCCGAGCCAAATCCTGAAGCGCAATTTAGACGCATGGATGTTTCTTCGGGTTTGTTCTTGGAAACGGTTCCATCGCATTGCGAATAGTAAGGAGGTTCGTCAGAATAAACTGCGTCAACTCCGAACAATAGCGGTTCTTGGCCACGAATGTTTTTGGGGAAACCAAAATCATTGCGTAAGCCCCGGCGAAGTTGAAGCAACAGCGGATCCATCCCGCTGTATGCAAGATCGGTTACTCGAATACGAGTCGGATCGCGTCGGCCGCCGGCACCGCCGCAGGTGATGGTGTAGATTCTACGGCGGTGACACTCGGCGATGAGAAGTGATTTGTGGCGAGCGAAATCGATGGCGTCGATCACCGCGTCGAAGCCATCATTGAGAATTTCTGTAGCGGATTGTTCGTTGAAAAATTTTGGCACAATTTTCACTTCACAGTTGGGATGGATGGCGAGTGCGCGGTCTGCCATGGCATCGGTTTTTTGTCGACCAATTTGGCCATCCATCGCGTGAAGTTGACGATTGACGTTGGTGATGCAGATTTCGTCGAGGTCGACGAGAGTGAGGTGGCCGATGCCTGAGCGTGCTAGAGCTTCGACCGCCCAAGAGCCGACGCCGCCGACGCCGATCACGGCGACGCGCGCAGTGAGAAAGCGTTCGAGTGCGGCTTGGCCATATAAGCGGGCGATTCCGCCGAAACGATAGTTGGTAGAATCGATAGAAGACACGTTCAGTGGGTTGATAGAAGAGTAATTTGGAAATCAGACGGAGAATCCATGTGATGGAAGTTCTCGAGCGAGCTGGCGAAACTGCGGAATGATACCGTACTCACGAGCTTAGTCTTCGATTTTCCAATCATGATGAAGTCCTTTGCTGAAGACGTGGACGATTTTCCCGTTAGGGTCGATGTGGCGGACAATCAGCCGTTGATTGGAAATGGAGAGATGACTGAATCCATAGGTGTCTAAAACGACTGAATTGGGACGGATTGTTTCATGCGGATAGAGCCTGGCGCCGCCGCCGCCTGAGATCACAAAGGAGGTTTTGAGTCCTTGAAGTTCGAGGTGCTGGAGATCGTGGTCGTGGCCACTGAGGTAAAGATGAACGCCGTTTTTTTCGAGTAGAGGGGCGAGCTCGCTGACGAGGGGGGGAGTGTCGCCGTGTTTGGCATCTGAATAAATTGGGTGGTGACCGCAGACGACAGTGAAGGGAGCGCGAGGTGAGGCGAGTTGTTGGTTGAGCCAAGCCTGTTGGAGGGCTTTCTCTTGATCATTCATGCAGTTGCGAGGGACGCCTTGCTCATCGCCGCTGATGGATTTCCAGTTGGTATCAATCATCAGAAAAGTGACTTGCGGGTTGTCTGTGGGAAGATCAAGCCGATAAAATTTTCCGGGCATTGTCCAGCGGGTTGGATGGTCGAGCGAGGCAGCGTAAGCCAGTTGGACTTGTTCGTTACCGGCAGTGTCGTGGTAGTCGTGATTGCCTAAAATTGCCCAGCAAGGAGCGGGGAAGACCGTGGCAGGATAGGGTTCTGAAAAACCGGTTTGCCAGCGTTGAGATTTCACGCCACCCGGCATCGGGCCGTAAAAGTTATCACCTAGCAGCAGCAATCCGTGTGCCGGTTTGTCAAAACGCTGTGCATATTGGGTCATTCCCCGAGCCACTGAAAACTGACGTTTATCACCACTGCCGAAGTCACCGAGTACGAGGAAATCAAGAGATTGGGCGGAGTTAAGTGCCGAGGCCTGTGCGTGGGATGAGAGGTTTAATTTCATCGCGACGCTGGAGCAGAACAGTGTTTTCAGTAAGCGCCGCCGGGAAATGATCGGGTTGGTAGCCATGAGTGAGTCAAGTTAGTTCAAATTTTTAAAATCGCGATGGCAGTTATTGGTTTAGAGTACAAGTCCGGCGAGCCAGAGGGCAGAGTGGATTTTGAAGTCGATACTCTTGCCGGCAGTCGCTTGTGCGAGCAGCCATGTTCGGAGCGATAACAGTGGAACGTGGTGAACGATGATGTTTTCTCCAGCCACGCCACCGCCGAGGTGTTCTCGGGTTAGATCGGTAGCATGAAACAAGTGGGTGAATTCCGAGCTCATGCCTGCGGAAGTCGGGCTGGAAATCAAGGGCATCATCGCTCCCGCGCGATAACCCGTTTCCTCGAAGAGTTCGCGGCTTGCAGTTGCGGCAAGGGATTCTCCAAGATGTTCTAGCTCATCGCCGACGAGTCCAGCGGGGAGTTCGATTACGAGGCGCTGCACCGGGATTCGGAATTGTTCGACGAGGATGATTTCATGAGCAGGGTTAATTGCGAGAACGCCGACGCAAGCGTCAGAATTTGGACGGCGGACGAAGTCCCAGTGACCGATACGGTAAAGACCGAGCCAGCGAGTTTCAAAAAGGGTCTCGGGAATAGGCATAAGATGAATTAGGGCAAGAAACGGTGGCGTGATGACGTAAGGGCGGTTACTTTTTCTCGAACTGATGTCCCGCTACGATTTCCAAATTCCTGTCACCTTCAAGCACCGTGTTATTTTTACTCGTGCGGTATTTTCTTTGGAGAACCGAGCGTTGGCTGAAATTTTGAATGAAGACGGCGGGCGGCGGGCGATGGTTTTCATTGAGGATGC
Organism: Akkermansiaceae bacterium; assembly: GCA_043782285.1. GTDB lineage: Bacteria > Verrucomicrobiota > Verrucomicrobiia > Verrucomicrobiales > Akkermansiaceae > Luteolibacter. Next base: position 5,600 of record JAYWAR010000442.1, read on the forward strand.
GGTTGCAGCAGCATGGCCGGAGCTAACGGATGAGATTCAGTCATATTTTGCGGGTTTGGATTTAGAGTTTCGTGGACTGGCGATTTTTGCGGGGGGGGAGTCGGCGAAAGCGGGAGACCATCTTGTTCAACAAGTATGGGCAGCGATTGATGCGGCGCATCTCGACCGGCATTCTTATGCCTTGGTCATTGGGGGTGGTGCTTTTCTCGACGCGGTCGGTTACGCGGCGGCGACGGCTCATCGAGGGGTACGTCTGGTCCGATTCCCGACTACTACTTTATCACAAGATGACAGTGGCGTCGGCGTGAAATGTGCGATCAATAGCTTCGGTAAAAAAAATTGGATTGGGGCATTTTCAGTTCCGTATGCGGTGATCAATGATTTTTGTTTTCTTCACAGCCAGGAGGTGGAGACACGCCGTGGTGGCTTGATCGAAGCGATCAAAGTGGCGTTGGTGCGAGACCGGGAGTTTTTTGAATGGATCGAAGCGAATCTGGACGCGCTGGCGGCGCTTGAGCCGACAGTGCTAGAAAGCTGTGTCGAAAAGTCGGCATTGCTTCACGCGGATCACATCGCCAGCGGCGGTGATCCGTTTGAGGCAGGATCCAGTCGACCTTTGGACTTCGGTCATTGGGCGGCGCACAAATTAGAGACGATGACTTCGTATCAGCTTTCTCATGCTCCGGCGGTGGCGGTCGGATTGGCGCTGGATACCTTGTATTCGGCTCGTGTCGGGCTCCTAAAATTTTCGATTGCCGAGCGAGTATTGTGGGTACTCGAACGGCTTCAACTCAATATCTATCATCCTGCTTTGGATTGGTTGGACGGCAACGGAAGGAGGCGGGTGCTAGATGGCTTGGATGAATTTCGTGAGCATCTTGGTGGCGAGCTTACCGTTTTGTTGTTGGAGGGGCTGGGGCAGGGAGTTGATGTTCATCACTTTGATGAAAATGTGTTAAGTGAGTGCATCACCGAGCTGAAAACCCGCTGGGAAAGGCAAGTTTGAGACGTTTCATCGTGCTTGCATTGGCCGGAAAATCGCGGCTAGTTTCGTGCATGCGTTTCCATTCAATGACTCAGTTATTATTATTTTCTGCGTTTACACTATCCCTGCAAGCTGCGGTTTCGCTCCCAACAGACAGTTCGGCAGCGTTAGCGGCTGCGACCGAAGGTCCGGCGAAAGATGCGCTGGCGGCCTTTCAGGCCGGGCGTTACGCCAAGGCCGTCGAGCTGGCCAAACCTCTTGCTGAGCAAGGCAATAAAGATGCTATTTACTTGATGGGATTTGCACATGAATCGGGTAAAGGGGCAGAAATGTCGCGTGAATTAGCGCTTGAATATTACCGCAAGGCGGCAGCAGGAAAGCAAAAAGATGCGACTTACCGGCTCTCATTTATTTTGCTGGCTTCCGATAAAGAAGAGGAGCGCAACCAAGCTCGCGAAGCCCTTGAAGCTGCGATGAAGGAGGATCCGACGGTGGCTGGCCGGATTTTGGGTGAAGCTTATTTACGCGGTCGGCTTACGCCAACGGCTGATCCCGATAAGGCAATTTTTTGGTGGAAGCACGCGGCCGACGCTGGAGATATCGCATCAATTCTGTTAATCGCCCGATTTTATGAAGGTCAGTTTGGATTTCCCGAGCTAAAGGATATGAAGGAATCACTCGCCAATTATGGCAAGGCGGCAGGATTGGGGGATGCCAGCGCAATGGCGGCTTTGGGCTCCCGCTATTTGGGGGGGGATGAAAAATATCGTGATGAAAAAAAAGGTCGGCAGTGGCTGAAGAAAGCAATCGAGGCTAAAGAATACAGTGGCTACCTGGTACTTGGTGATTACGAGGAAAGTGTTAAAAAGGATTTGAAGGCGGCACTGAGTGAATACGAACGGGGTAAGGATGCCGGTCAAATTGACTGTATTCTGCGAACCGCTGAATTTTATCTAAAGGGTAAAGGCGTTGAAGTGGATAGTGAGCGTGGTTTAGCCTTGTTGAAAAAAGCGGCAGAAGCGGGAAACCCGGTGGCGAGTTTTCGTCTCGCGGTTGAGGCGTTAGCTGCGGAAAAACCTGAGTTACTCAGCGGTTATAAGTATTTGCTCGCGGCTGCGAATGGTAATCTTCCAGAAGCTCAAAATGAGCTCGGGCTGTTTTATCTATCTGGTAAACTTGCACTTGCCGATTCTGCTGCCGGTGTTGCGTGGTTAACGCGTGCGGCTCAAGGTGGCTACGGGCAAGCTCAGAATAATTTAGCGACTCTTTACGAGCGAGGTGCGGCGGGACTCACTCAAAATCTCGAAAATGCCGGGCAACTTTACTCATTTGCGGCAAACCAAGGTAACGGCCCGGCGACACTTGCCTTGGCGCGGCTCCTCAATGAAGGAACGGGCACCAAGGCGGACCCAGTCAAGGCCTTTGCGCTCGCGATCCTCGCTCAAGAACGCGGGGAAGAAGCTGCTCAAAAGATGATCGATGTGATTTCGGCTAAGCTCGACGACCGCCAAAAGGCGGAAGCCAAAAAACAACTTGAAGAAATGAAATCTGCTAAAAATGCGGCACCGAAGATCACAGGAGCCGTTGCTCCAGCTGCGGTTCCAGCACCGAAAAAAGCTAAGTAAATTCAGAATTTTTCTTTTAACCTATTCTTGATTAATTCGGTGACAGGCTTTTTTTCTCAATTTCCGCCTCGCCTCCGGCTTGCCTCTAGCGGCTCGCAAAGCAGACTATTGCCGTGAAAATCCTTATCACTGCGGGGCCCACTCGCGAGCCACTTGACCCGGTGCGTTTTCTCACGAATCGCTCGTCGGGGAAAATGGGGTATACTCTAGCAGGTGCCTTTGTCCATGAGGGCCACTCGGTGTTACTCGTTTCCGGGCCGACGAATTTGGATGTCCCGGATAATGTTGATTTCATTCCGGTTGAAACTGCGGCAGAGATGCATGATGTCGTTTCAAAGCACATCGGGCGGATGGATATCGCGGTATTTGCGGCTGCGGTTGCCGACTATACGCCAGCTTCGGTAGCATCGCAAAAAATCAAAAAATCTGGAGAGAGCTTCAAACTCGAACTTGTTCGTACTGCTGACATCCTTGGTTCTGCTCGCCAGACTTTTGGATTCCGTGGTACTCTAGTTGGATTTGCCGCGGAAACTGAAAATCTCGAAACTAACGCGCGCGACAAGCTGGTCCGCAAACACTGCGATATGATCATTGCTAACGATGTTTCCCAAGCGGGTATCGGCTTTGATTCCGACCACAATCAGGTGTTGTTGGTTTATCCTAATCACAGCGAAGCGCTTCCTACCGCTTCGAAACACGCACTTTCGCTCCAACTCGTCGATGCGATTGTAGCGCTTCGACCTTAAGCTACCAATGACTCACTCGCTATGA